>DASTIQ010000105.1 GCA_035717485.1 Thermoanaerobaculia bacterium
CCGCGTGTGCTTGTGCGGCGAGACGAGGATCGGCGAATCCCAGTTCCAGCGGAGCGGAGGTTCGTTCTTCCCGGGCTGGGGCTGGATGTAGAGCTGTTCTCCGGTCCGGCGATCCATGCGGTTCAACGCGCCGTACTGAGCTTCCGAGTAGATCGTGTTCGGGTCCTCGGGATCGACGACCGAGTAGAACCCGTCGCCCACGGACGTGACGAACCAGTCGGAATTCGTGATCCCCTGCAGCCCGTCGGTGCGCGAGGGGCCGCCGAGACTGAAATTGTCCTGGGTTCCGCCGTAGACGAAGTAGGGGTCGCCGTTGTCGAGACCGACCCGGTAGAACTGGGTGACCGGCAGGTTCGCCTTGAACTGCCAGCTCTCCGCGCGGTCGAACGTCTCGTAGACGCCGCCGTCGCAACCGACGAGAAGATGGTCGGTGTTCGCGGGGTCGATCCACATCGCGTGGCTGTCGGGGTGCTTGGTCTTCTCTCCCAGCGCATGGAACGTCTTCGCGCCGTCCTCCGATACCTGGATCCAGACGTCCATCGAGTAGACGCGCTCGCGGTTCTTCGGATCGACGAAGATCCGCGCGTACGCCATCGCCGCGCCGGCGAAGTAGGAGGTCCTCTTCTCCCACGTCGCTCCGCGATCGGTCGAACGAAAGATTCCGCCCGCTTTGTTCGCGGCCTCGATCGTCGCGTAGACCACGTCCGGATCCGACGGCGCGATCGCGAGTCCGATCCGTCCCATGTCCTCTTTCGGAAGCCCGCTCGTGAGCTTCGTCCACGAAGCGCCCGCATCGGTCGACTTCCAGATCGCGGATTCCGGCCCGCCGTCGATCATCGTCCAGACGTGGCGCCGGCGCTGGTACGAAGCGGCGTACAGGACGTCGGGATTGCGAGGATCCATGACGACGTCGGTGACCCCGGTGTTCTCGGAGACGGTCAGGACGGCCTTCCACGTCTTTCCGCCGTCGGTGGTCTTGTAGAGACCGCGTTCGCCCCCGGCCGCCCAGAGCGGTCCCTGGGAGGCGACGTAGACGACCTTCGAGTCGCGCGGATCGACGACGATGCGCCCGACGTGCTCCGAGGTCTTCAGGCCCATGTTCTTCCAGGAGGCGCCGCCGTCCTCGGAGCGGTAGACGCCGTCGCCGTAGTAGACGGCGCGCTGGCTGTTGCTCTCCCCCGTGCCGACCCAGACGACCGAAGGGTTGTTGGGATCGATCGTCACGCAGCCGATCGAATACGAGCCCTCGTGGTCGAAGACCGGCGTCCAGGTCGTGCCGTCGTTGACCGTTCGCCAGACCCCTCCCGACGCGACGCCCACGAAGTACCGGCGGCCGTCGGTCGCGGGATCGACCGCGATGTCCATGATCCGCCCCGAGGCGATGCCGGGCCCGATCGAACGGAGCTCGAGCCCGCTCCAGGTGTCGGCGGACGTCGGGCCCGCGGCGGGAGAGGCGCTCTTGTCGGCCGGCCTGGCTTTCGCGGCGCCCGCGGGAAGCGCGGCCGACGACGCGAGCACGATGGCGCAAACGAAGACTCTTTTCACGATCGCTCCTTCCGGTTCGTCCTGTGAATCCGGCAAGGATACGACGGAAATCGAGAAAGGTTCAGCCCCGTCCGGCGGCGCGGAAACCTGGGAGAGAATGGCGGGGATGAAAGAAACCGCGACGTTTGCCGGGGGCTGTTTCTGGTGCATGGAGGCCGTCTTCCTGCCTCTTCGAGGCGTCGAGAAGGTCGTCTCCGGCTACACGGGAGGAACCGTGAAGGACCCGACGTATCGCCAGGTGTGCGGCGGGTCGACGGGACACGCCGAGGCGGTCGAGATCACGTTCGACCCGGCGGTCATCACCTACGAGGAGCTGCTCGAGATCTTCTTCGCGCTCCACGACCCCACGACGAAGGATCGGCAGGGGGCCGACGTCGGAACGCAGTACCGGTCGGCGGTCTTCTACCACTCCTCCGCCCAGAAGGCGGCCGCCGACGCGATGATCGAGAGGCTCGGCCGGGAGGGAGTCTTCCCGGCTCCGATCGTGACCGAGGTCGTTCCCGCCGAGACGTTCTACTGCGCCGAGGACTACCACCAGCGTTATTTCGAGCAGAACCCGAACCAGCCCTATTGCCAGGCGGTCGTCTCGCCGAAGGTCGCGAAGCTCCGGAAGAAATACGCCGAGAAGCTCGCGACCTAGACCCGCCGCGGGCCGAGGGAGGCGCGTTTCGTCCGGGCTCTTCCGAGCTCCCGGATGTCCCGGCTTTCCAGGATGCGCTTGTCCGCGCCGCGCTCGGCGACTTCGAGCATCGCGCGGCCGACCTCCTCGGTCGTCGTGACGAAACCGGGAAAGAGGGCGCGGGCAAGCGGCAGAACCGGACGAAAGAGCCGATAGAAGATCCGGTACGAGCGCGTCTTCGAGACGGCGCCGTGCATCGGCACGATGATCGCCGGCCGGAACAGGAACGCCGAGAACGGAAGCGCGAGGAGCGCGTTCTCGGTTTGCCCCTTGACGCGCGCCCACATCGAGCGTCCGCGGGCGGTCGAGTCCGTGCCCGCGCCCGAGACGTAGACGAAAGTCATCGCCGGATTTCTTTCCGAGAGAACGGCCGCGGCCGCCAGCGTCACGTCGTACGTGATGCGTCGATACGCCGCCTCGGTCATCCCCGCGGAGGAAACGCCCAGACAGAAGAAACACGCGTCCCACCCGGTGAGCGCGCCGCCGATCGGCGAGAAATCGAAGAAATCGGCGTGGACGATCTCCGCGAGTTTCGCGTGCGCGGGCCCCGACGGCCGCCGCACGACCGAAAGAACCCGCTCGACCGCGGGATCGGCCAGGCATTCGCGAAGGACGCCCTGCCCGACCATCCCCGTGGCCCCGAAGAGAACGACCTTCATGGTCTTCGATCCTAGTGGCTCGCTGCCAACGAAAAGACTTGACTCTCACGCCGCTTCTTAGTTGAATGCTCAACTATGAACCTGCAGCCAAGTAGAAGCACGCGGGAGAGGCTGATCGAGGCGGCGCTCTATCTCTTTTGGTTGAAAGGATATGAAGCGACGTCGGTGGCCGACATCCTGGAGCGGTCGGGTGTCAATTCCGGCAGCTTCTACCACTTCTTCAAGCGAAAGGAGGACCTTCTCGTTGCCGTCCTGCAGCTCTACATCGACTCCCTCGATACGGTCATCCTCGCCCCCGTTCGCGAGCGGTTCTCCGATCCCGTCGAGCGCGTTTTCGGGATTCTCGAGTTCTACCGGCAGAACCTCGTCGCGACCGGCTGCTCCTACGGGTGCCCCATCGGACGCCTCGCGCTCGAGATCGCGCCGGAGCAGACCGAGGTGCGGCGGAGGCTTGCCGAGAACTTCGACGGCTGGACCGCGGCCGTCGAGCGGCTCCTCGCGGAGGACCGCGGGCGGTTCCCCGCCGGGACCGATCTCGCCACCCTCTCGAAGTTCGTCCTCACCGTCATGGAAGGAGGCGTGATGCAGGCGCGAACGCACCGCGATCTCGCCCCGTTCGACGCCTCGGTCGCGCACCTGCGCGAGTACTTTCGCCTCCTGGCCGGCACCGGGTCTCGGTCCGAGCCGCAGATCGACGCCTGAAAAGAAGGAGAAGGATCATGTCCCTCGCCCGAACCCGCCTCGGAATCGGAATGTTCGTCGCGCTCGCCGCGGCGGCCGGAAGCGCCGGCGCGGAAACGCCCAGGCCGGCGACGGCGCGGCCGATCGCGCCGCTGGCCTGGCTCGTCGGCGGAACGTGGACCGCGGACGCGTCGAGGCTCGGCCCCGGCATGAAGCGGATCGAGACCCGCTACCAGTGGGCGGACAACGACGCGTACATCCGTTTCACGACGCACTTCGTGTCCGAAAACGGCACGTTGAAGAATTACGACGGCAATTTCTTCTGGAACCCCGAACTGTCGACGCTCTTCGTCTGGTACATGGACGCGCGCAACGACATCACGCAGGGGCCGGTCACGTTCGACGGCGACACGATGCGGATCACGTTCCGGGCCCCCGACTTCGACGGGAAGACCGCGGACATGAAGGTGGAGGTGGTCCGCGCGACGAACGATCTGTACACCTGGAAGCTCGCGGAGAAAGAGGGAGAGGGATGGAAGCCCCTCGCGTCGCTCGATTACCGGCGGGTCGCGGGTTCCTGATCGCGGCGATCCCGGGCCGGAGGGCCTCGACGGTCTTCCGGCGCTTCACTTCAGCCCGGAAAAGATCTCCCAGATCGCGTCGCACGCGGAGAGGTTCCGGCTCGTCTTCCCGATCAATCGCTCGCTCAGATAGGGGCGGCCTCCCGGCCACGCGTGGCCGCCCCCTTCCACTCGATAGAGGACCACGCGGGCGCCCGACGCGCAGCCCGGACGTTCGATCTTCCGGACGCGGGTCCCGTCGGAGATCGGGGCGGGAAGATCCGTCTCGACCGCGGGTGCGCGGCAGGCGGCCTTCGCCGCCCACAGTTCCGCCGTCGACGGGGCGCCGAGCACGGCGCCGCGAGGCGCGCCGAGCGCCCTCACCTCCCCTCCGGCATAGGGAACGATCGGATCGGTGGTGCCGGCGATCTCGACGACGGAGACCGCCGAAGGCGCTCGGCAGCCGCCGGCAAGATCCCTCGCCAGCGAGGCGCCGACCGCCGCGACGCCCCGCACGTCTCGCGGGAGCTCGCAGGCGAGGCGCAACGCCATGATTCCCCCGTTCGAGATCCCGGCGACGAAGACCCGCCGGCGGTCGATCGGGAAGCGGCGCGAGAGATCGGCGACGAGCTCCCGGAAAAACCCGACGTCGTCGATCCGTTCGAGCGTCGCACGCGACGGCAGGTCCCGCCGCCCGTCGTTCCACGATCTTCCGACGCCCTGCGGATACCCGACCACGAAGCCGTCGCGGTCCGCGAGCGCGTCGAAGCGGCCCTGCGTCAGCGTGACCATTCCATCCGCCGTCCCGCTGCCGCCGTGGAGGACGAGAAGGAGCGGCATGGCCGCGGCGGAGCGGTTCGCGGGAGCATGGACGAGGCACGTGCGCTCGAGACCGCCGGAGCGGAGACGGATCTCGAGAGGCCCCGATTCCGCCGCGCGAACCGTCCTCGCCGCCGGGAGGAGGGCGCAGAAGAGGGCGAGGAACGCCGCCGGCCCGGCGGCGCCGGTCGGGAGCCGCCCGCCGATCCCGTCACGCACGATCGCGGGTTTCATCGCAGGAGGCCCGCCAGCCGCTCCCGCACCGCCGGCCATTCGCTCTCGAGAATCGCGAAATAGACCATGTCGCGGCGCCGCCCCGAGCGGGCGATGAGATGCTGTCGAAACGTTCCCTCTTCGACGGCGCCGATCCGCCGGAGCGCTCGGCGGGATCGCTCGTTGCCCGCTTCCGTCTTGAAGACCACGCGGATCGCGCCGAGCGCCTCGAACGCGTGCGCGAGGAGCATCCGCTTCGCCTCCGTGTTCGCGCCGCTCCGCTGCCGCGACGGCGTGATCCACGTCGCTCCGATCTCGAGCCGGCGGTGCGCGGGGGCGATGTCCATGTACCGCGTGCTGCCGATGACTTCGCCCGTTCCGCGCTCGACGATGACGAACGGAAGCGCCGAACCGCGCCGCTGGAGGTCGAGGGCTTCCCGCACGTACGCTTCCATGTCGCCGGCCGTCTCGATCGGGGCCGGCTGGAGACGCCAGAGTTCCGGGTCGAGACCGACCCTCGCGAGCGGCTCCGCGTGCTCGATCGTCATCGGTTCCAGCCGGACGTAGCGGCCTTCGAGCGTGACCGGCGCGACGTTCACGCCGACCGGCGTCCCTGGGAGGCGCGAATCGCTCCGGGACTCGTTCCCGTCAACCGCCGGAAGACCCGGTGGAAATGGCTCTGGTCGAAGAACCCGGCGTCGAGCGCGATCTCGCCGATCGGGCGCGGCGAGGACGCGCGGAGCTCCCGGAGAGCCCATTCGATCCGGAGCCGGCGCACGTACTCCCCCGGGCTCTCTCCATGGCGCGCGCGGAACGCGCGCGCGAGCGAGACGGGATGGACTCCCGCTTCGCGCGCGACCTCGGTCAGCAGCAGCCTTTCGCGGAAGGACGATTCGAGCCGCTCGCGAACCCGGGACAGCCACGGCGGCGACCCCGCGGCCGCCCGACGGCTTCGCAGGCGCGAAGCGATCCCCACGATTTCGAGGGCGAGTCCCTCGACGACGAGCGGCTGGGCGGTGTCCCGGCAGCGGAGCTCGGCGCCGATCGCGCCCGCGAGCGCGGCGAGCCGCGGATGCCGCAGCTGGCGCACGCCGGCCAGCCGCGCCGTCCAGTCGGACAGGAGTGGCGACGCTCCCGGAAGGATCTCGATCTCGAGATTCACGGCGCCGCCCTCCTGCACCCGATCCGCGTGGCGCTCCTCGGGCGGCCGAACGAGAAGAGCGGCGGGCGAATCGTTGTCGAACGAGCGCCCCGCGACCGACTCGCACAGCGCGCCGCGCCTCGTAAACGTGAGGCTCGGATTCGCGTGGGCGTGCCGGGAAACGACGAGGCCCCCCGGATAGCGAGTCTCCGTCACGCGGAACGACGGACTCGCCGCCGCGGCGACCTCGTGCTCACGCCGCGCGGGAAGGGGGACGAACCGGGCGCGCATCGGGCCCGATTCTAAGGCCGCGGAATCGCCTCGGTTCCGTGCGTCCCTGCCCGGTTTCGTCCGTCCACGACTCGGGGGGCGGGCGACGCTATTCTGGGCCGTCGCGAAAGGAGGCCCCCGTGAGCGATCCCCATCCCTACGTCGTCCACCTCGAGCCGAAGTTCCCGGCGCTCCGGACCATCGACGTCGCCGGCCTCGCGGCGGCATGCACGGACCGCTGGTACAACCAGACGCTCTGCCGCGTCGACGAGGCCGTCGTGCGCCTCGGCGTCGTCGAGGGGGAGTATCACTGGCATCATCACGACGAGGAAGACGAATTCTTCTACGTCGTCGAAGGAAGGCTGCTCGTCGACGTCCGCGAGGGCGCGGCGGAGCGGACGCTCGATCTCTCCCCCGGCCAGGGCGTCGTCGTCCCGAAGAACGTCGAGCACCGCCCTCGCGCGCCGCGACGCACGGTCATTCTGATGGTCGAGCGCGGGACGATCGTGCCGACGGGAACGAAGTGAGCCGGCGAGGCCCGGCGCCGCCATCCACCGCCGAGTTCGAGGCGCGGCGAGGCGCGAGCCCGCCGGGATGCGGGTCGCCCGCGGCGTCCCGAGGCCTACTGGGAACGTCGGTCGCAGGGCGGCGCGGGCGGCACGCGCCCGGCCGGCTC
Source organism: Thermoanaerobaculia bacterium (assembly GCA_035717485.1). Classification (NCBI taxonomy): domain Bacteria; kingdom Pseudomonadati; phylum Acidobacteriota; class Thermoanaerobaculia; species Thermoanaerobaculia bacterium. Next base: position 7,244 of record DASTIQ010000105.1, read on the forward strand.
GATGCATCGGCGCGCCTGCCGCGCTAATCGATTCCGCAGGCGCGGCGACACCGAGCGAGCGTCGCGCTCGCGATCTTCCGCGCCTTGTCGGCGCCCTGAAGCAGCACGTCGTCGACGTAGCCGGGATCCTTCGCGAGCGCCTTCCGGCGCTCGCGGGCTTCGCCGAAGCGCTCGTCGAGGAGCGCGATCAACCGCTTCTTGATCTCGGAGTACTTCAGCCCTCCGGCCGCGAAACGCTCGCGCCATTGGGCGATCTCCTCCGCCGAGGCGAAGAGCTTGACGAGATTGAAGACGTTGTTCGCGTCGGGGTCCTTCGGAGCTTCCACGGGAGCGGAGTCGGTGACGATCGCCATCACGCGTTCCTTCAACGCCTTTCCCTCGAGAAAGATCCCGATGTCGTTTCCGTAGGATTTCGACATCTTCTGGCCGTCGATTCCCGGCACGACCCCGGCCTCCGGCAGGATCCGGTCCTGCGGGAGCTTCAGGACCTCGCCGTACAGATGGTTGAAGCTTCCGGCGATGTCGCGGGCGACCTCGACGTGCTGCTTCTGGTCCTTGCCGACCGGGACGATGTCGGCGTCGACGATGAGGATGTCGGCCGCCATCAGGACCGGGTACGAGAAGAGACCGTGGTCCGGGGAGAGGCCGCGCGCGATCTTGTCCTTGTAGGAGTGGCAGCGTTCGAGGAGCCCCATCGGCGTCACCGTCGTCAGGAGCCACGACAGCTCCGGCACCTCGTGGATGTCCGACTGCTTGTAGAACGCGGCGCGGGCGGGATCGAGACCCAGGGCCAGGTAGTCGAGCGCCACGTCGCGAACGTTCTCGCGGAGGACCGCCGGGTCCTTGACGGTCGTCAGGGCGTGGAGGTCCGCGATGAAATAGAACGCGTCGCCGCTGTCCTGGAGCTCGATGTGCTGCCGGATCGCACCGAGGTAGTTGCCGAGGTGGAGCTTGCCCGACGGCTGGATGCCGGAGAGGATTCTCATTCGACCGGGAAGCCTAACAGGTAGAGGCGCGGCGATACATCGAGCCGGCCGGGCGCGTGCCGCTCGCGAGACCCTGCGACGTACCGGACGTGTACGCCTCGGGATCTCGCGGGCGACCCGCATCCCGGCGGGCTCGCGCCTCGCCGCGCCTCGGCCCCGTCAAGCGAGAAAGCTCTTCCTACACCGATCCGAACGCGTCTTGACGTTCCCTTTGCCTTCTTCTAAGGTCGCCTCTGTATGCGCGGAGACGACATCGTCGTAATGCTGACCTCGGTCGGGACGGAAGAGCAGGGCCTCGACATCGCGGAGGCGCTCGTCCACCGGCGGCACGCCGTCTGCGTGAACATGGTCCCTTCTCTGCGGTCGATCTACCGCTGGAAGGGGAAGGTCTGCGAGGACACGGAGTACCTGCTCGTCATCAAGACGATCGCGAAGCGCTTCCCCGACGCCGCGGCCACGATCCGGGAGATCAATTCCTACGAGCTGCCCGAGATCCTCTCGTTCTCGATCCGGAACGCCGACGCCCGGTTCTGCCAGTGGATCGTCGACGGCGCCGAGGAGCCGCGGAGGCGGAGGAAGGCCGCCGTCCCCGCGAAGCCGAAGCGGCGCGGCGCCGCCCGGGGCTCAAAAGGCCGAAAGCGCCCGGCCGAGATCCGCAAGTAGGTCTTCTTCGTCCTCGATCCCGACCGAAATCCGAACCAGTCCCGGCGTGATGCCGAGCTTCGCGCGGTCCTCCTCGGGGACCGACGCGTGCGTCATCGTCGCCGGGTGGCAGATGAG
>DASTIQ010000106.1 GCA_035717485.1 Thermoanaerobaculia bacterium
CATCGATGCGCGGCTCTTTCCCGTGAACGCCTTCCTTCCGGTCGCCATCTCGTAGAGGACGCACCCGAAGGCGAAGATGTCGCTTCGGGCGTCGGCTTCCTTCCCTTCGAGCTGCTCCGGGGCCATGTACTGGAACGTCCCCATGATCGTGCCCTGCTCGGTCAGGGCCGGGCGCGAAGGCGTGAGCTCGGTCGGCATCGACGAGAGCTGAGAAATCTCGGTCTGGACACCGGCCGCCCGGAGCTTCGCGAGACCGAAGTCGAGGAGCTTCACTCCCGACTTCGTCAGCATGACGTTGCCGGGTTTCAGATCCCGGTGAACGATCCCCTGCCGGTGCGCGGCTTCGAGGGCGTCGGCGATCTCGATCCCGAACCGGATCACCTGCTCGGGCGGAAGCGCGCCGCTCTCGAGCCGTTCCGCGAGCGACTGTCCCTCGATGCACTCCATGACCAGGTACTCGACGCCGTCCTGGTTGCCGACGTCGTGGAGCGTGCAGATGTGCGGATGCGTCAGCGCGGAGATCGCCTTCGCCTCCCGTTCGAACCGGGCCCGGAGGTCGGGGTTCGAGGACAGGTGCTCGGGAAGCACCTTGATCGCGACTTCCCGGTCGAGGCGCGTGTCCCTGGCCCGGTACACTTCTCCCATGCCCCCGGCGCCCAACGCGGAAAGGATTTCGTAAGGACCCAGGCGGGTGCCGGTTGCGAGACTCATCGCCCACCCCGGGTCCGCCATCGCCCTTCGAAGCCCTGGCGAGGGAGGGGCGAAGGCGCACCTCCGGCTCCGGGACGAGAGATGACTTCATGGAGGCCGAGACGGGAACGGGCAGCGAGAGTCATGTCGTTCCTCCTTCGGATGACCATGGGCGAAGGTCGACGGAAAACGGAACGATTTCGTAGCGTCCGAGTCGCGATCCCGATGCCCGCATTCCGCTCCCGAGCCGTCAGTGGCCGCCGGGCCCGCCCGTACGGGTCGCCGGCGCTTTCCTTCCGTTGTGCGGCGAAAACTCGAGTGATTCTATCGCGGTTCAGGGTCCGGCGAGGGGACCGGTGCCATCCGCTTTTCCGCAGGCGATCACCGCGAGGCGGACGGGCGTCGTCGCGGATCGACGATCGGCGGCCGCCTACTGGTGGAGGGCCTCCGGCCAGTTCAACACGACCGTGATCGGCGCGATCTTCTCCTTCCCGAGCGGCGAGAGCAGGAGGAATTTCTGGCCGTCACGGGTGACGGCGTAGGCGTTGCGCCGCTGGCCGGGCTGCACGCGGGCGTCGAAGAGGGCCTGTGGCACGCCGGCCGTGAACGTCGCGCCGGCGTCGATCGCCGCGGCCATCATCTTGGAGTCGAGGCCCCGAAAGTAGATCGTCTTTCCGTCGGCGCTCCAGTGCGGCTCCGTTCCCCCCGCCCCCGAGACCTGCCACTTGCCGCCCGGCCCGGGGAACTGCTGCACGTAGATCTCGAATCGGCCCGATTCGTTCGACATGTAGGTCACGTACCGGACGTCGGGAGAGAACGTCGGAAGGACCTCGGTGAATGCGCCCTCCACGAAAGGAAACGGCTTGTTCGTGCGGTCGGTCGGATAGACCCAGATGTCCCAGGAATTCTTCGCCGTCAGGCGGTTCACGAGAATGAACTTCCCGTCGCTCGACCAGTCGTTGGCGATGAGCGAATCGCCGCAGGACCAGAGCTCGGTCTCCGGTCCCGTCCCCGAGGCGTCCTTCTGGTACAGGCTCGGAGGACCCTTGCGGTCCGACGAGTAAACGAGGCGGTTTCCGTCGGGCGACCACACGGGGGCGACTTCGTTGGCGGGATCGAACGTGAATCGCGAGGTGACGCCCCGCACGAGATCCCGGATCCAGATGTCGCGCTTGTCCGAACGCGAATCGGACACGTCCATGGCCAGACGCGTCCCGTCGGGAGAAATCGCGCTCGATCCGTAGCCGGCGGCCTTTTCGAGCTCCGACGTCTCCTTGCCGGACCGGTCGACCCAGACGAGGCGGGTCTCGTTCGAGACGCCGCCCCGGTAGACGAGGGCGCCGTTGGCGGAGACCGAAAAATCGGCGAGGCCGTTTCCCGTCGCGCCCATCTGCTCGGCGATCGGAACGGGTTCCCCGGTGAGCTTCAGCGCCGACGCGTCGAAAGCCTGCGCGACGAGCGTCCCTTCCTTGACGTAGAGCAGGCGCCCGGGAGGGGCGTATTGCGCGAGGGAGTCCGAGTCGAGGATCTTCCTCGGCTTCTCCTGCGGGTCGAGGCTCGCCGCCATCACGCGACCCTGTCCCGTTCCTCCGCCCCCGAACTCGAAATAGAGGAAATGCTTGCCGTCGGGGAGGAAATCCGGCCAACCGACGCTCGAAGAGCCTTCCGCCTTCACAGCCGTCTGAGGGGTTCCACCCCCCGCCGAGACGCGGCGAATCGGATCGGAAGTCTGACCGTCGAAGAGGATCGTTCCGTCCTTCCCCCAGGATCCGTCGGCGCCCGTCGTCGCGTCGCAGATCGTCTGCGGGGGAGCCCCCGCGATATCGACCTTCTTCAGCTTTCCTTCCGCGACGAAGGCGATATGCCGGCTGTCGGGCGCCCAGATCGGCCGGAACGACGCCCCGTCGGTGCCGGGGACGGGCCGCGGATCGAGAGCTTCGAGCGGGCGCATCCAGATCTGCGCCTTGCCGTCGGCGTTTCGGGCCGAAAAGGCGAGGAGCTTTCCGTCCGGGGATATCCGCGGAGCTTCGACCACCGAGAGTGCGTCCGGAAGGACGAGCTGGAAACGGACGGGGGAGGCCGGCGCGGGCGCCCGGCGAAGGTAGCCGACGGCGAGGAGCGCCGCGGCGGCGAAGAGGAGCCCCGAGAGTCCCCACGCGAGCTTCTCGCGCGTCTTCCGTCGCGACACGACGACGGCGGGCGCCCCGGCCTGCGATCCTCCCTCGGCGATCCACTGGAGCTGGAGCTTGACGTCGTGCGCCGTCTGGAACCGGTCGTCGGGCTCCTTGGCGAGGCAGGTCTGGACGAGGCGGTCGAGCGCGGGCGGCGTCATCGGCGTGATCGACGAGATCGGCGCGGGATGGTCCTTCAGGATCGCGCCGATCATCGATGCGCGGCTCTTTCCCGTGAACGCCTTCCTTCCGGTCGCCATCTCGTAGAGGACGCACCCGAAGGCGAAGATGTCGCTTCGGGCGTCGGCTTCCTTCCCTTCGAGCTGCTCGGGGGCCATGTACTGGAAGGTCCCCATGATCGTGCCCTGCTCGGTCAGGGCCGGGCGCGAAGGCGTGAGCTCGGTCGCCATCGACGAGAGGTGCGAGATCTCGCTCTGGACGGCCGCCGCGCGGTGCTTGGCCAGTCCGAAGTCCAGGAGCTTGACGCCCGAACGGGTCAGCATGACGTTGCCGGGTTTCAGATCCCGGTGAACGATCCCCTGCCGGTGCGCGGCTTCCAGGGCGTCGGCGATTTCGATCCCGAACCGGATCACCTGGTCCGGCGGAAGCGCGCCGCTCTCGAGACGTTCCGACAGCGACTGTCCGTCGAGGAGCTCCATGACCAGGTATTCGACGCCGTCCTGGTTGCCGACGTCGTGGAGCGTGCAGATGTGCGGGTGGGTCAGCGCCGAGATCGCCTTCGCTTCTCTCTCGAATCGCTGGCGGAGCTCGGCGTTGGCCGAGAGGTGTTCCGGAAGGACCTTGATCGCCACCTCGCGATCGAGACGCGTGTCCTTGGCGCGGTACACCTCGCCCATGCCTCCCGCGCCGAGAGGGGAGGCCACTTCATAGGGGCCGAGCCTCGTTCCGGCGGCGAGCGTCATGACAGCCTCCCCGCCGCGGCGAGCGGAAAGAGGATCTCGTCAGGTCCCGGGCGGGATCCGGCTTCGAGCGTCATGGCTTCCTCAATCCTTCCGTCCAGTCGAGCACGGCGACCGCCACCGGCTCCACGGATTCGTGGGGGGGAACGGTCACGAGAAAACGCTGGCCATCGGGCGACACATCGTAATCGCCGAACGTGCCGGAGAGGGTGAACAGCGGGCGCGGCGGGTCGGCGCGGAGATCGGGTCCGCCCGACAGCGCCGCCGCCATCACGGAGGGTCCGCTCAGGAAATAGATCTCTTTTCCGTCGCGCCGCCAGCGCGGCCTCTCGCCTCCGTTGGTCGAGACCTGGATCTGGACGGAAGGATCGGCCGCCGAGCGGACGTAGACCTCGTCGCGGCCCGTGTCGTCCGCGACGAACGCGAGCCATTTCCCGTCGCGGGAGAACTGCGCGGCGGTTTCGGCGAAGCGCGTCGTCCGGAGCGGAGTCGGCTTTCCGCCGCCGAGAGGGAGCGCCCAGAGGTCGTCGCGGGTGCCCGCCGCGCGCGTGCCGTATACCAGGATCTTTCCGTCCGGAGAGACCGTCGATGCCGAAGCTCCGGCGGCCCCGCCCGGGAAGATCTTCCGGTCTTCGACGCCGCCGGACGAGGACGTGGAATAGATGTCGCCGTTGACGCCGCTGCGAAGCGAGCTGAAGACGATCGTGCGGCCGTCGGGCATCCAGACGGGACTGAAGTCCGCCGCCGTCCCCGACGTCACGCGGCTCGCGATCCCGCGGGCGAGGTCGAGCGTCCAGACGTTCTCGTTGCGGCCGTCCGCGTCGAGCTTCTCGTACGCCGCGCGGGTCCCGTCGGGGGAGATCCCGAAAGCCCCGTAGCGTCCGGGCGCGCCGACGCTCTGGAGCCGCCGCCCCGACCGGTCGAGCCAGAAGAACTGGGAGGTCGGATCCGCGCTCTGGTAGAGGAGGAGTCCGCTCGCCGAGACGCTGAAGTCGAAACGATGGTTGTCGCCGATCTGGAGAACGTTCTCGCCGACCGGTTCCGGATCGCCCGCGATCTTCGCGCCCGCGAGATCGATCCGCTGCGTGACGAGAGAGCCGGACTTCACGTACAGGACGCGATCGGGAGGGGCGAAGGCGATCGTCGAGATCGCGTGCGCCAGATGCGTGATCTTCCGGGAGGAGAGCGACGTCAGGGCCATCCAGTGACCATCCGTCTGGTTCGCGTCGACGAGAAAGACGATGTGATCCCCGTCGGGAAGCACGACGGGCCAGCGGTGGGCCTCCTCCGCGGGAGTGATGGAGGTGATTCGTTCGACCGGGCCGCCGTGCGACGACACGCGAAAGAGGCCGTCGAAGTCGTGAGGCACGAACACGATCGTGTCCCGGCTTCCCCACGAGCCCCCGGAGGGGGCCGGCGCGTCGGCCAGCGTCTCCGGCGGCCCCCCCGAAGCGTCGATCTTCTTGAGCTTCCCGTCGGCGAAGAACCCGACGAAGCGTCCGTCCGGCGACCAGAAGGGCATCCGCGCCCCGTCGGTCCCCGGCAGCTCGCGCGGCTCGAGGGCTCCGATCGAGCGCACCCACAGACTCTGCCGGTCGTCCTTCCGGTGTCCGACGAACGCGATCCGGCTGCCGTCCGGAGAAGCGGTGAGCGACGAGGGGAAGTCGAACGCGGCATTCGGCGGCCGGACGAGAGCGAGCCGGACCGGGCGCCGCGTTTCCTTGGGCGCGGAAGCGACCCGATACCACCCGGCCGCCGCGGCGAGGACCGCGGCCCCCGCGACGAGCCACGCCGTTCTCTCGCGGCTCCGCCGCCGCGAGGCGACGACGGCCGGCGCTCCCGCCTGCGACCCGGCCTCGGCGATCCAGGCGAGCTCGCTCTTGACGTCATGGGCCGACTGCCAGCGGTCGTCGGGGTCCTTGGCGAGACAGGTCCGCACGATCCGGTCGAGCGCGGGAGGCGTCATCGGCTGGACGGAGGAGATCGGCGCGGGCTCGCTCGACATGATCGAGGAGATGAGCGACGCGCGGCTCGCTCCGGAGAACGCTTTCTTCCCGGTCGCCATCTCGTAGAGCACGCAGCCGAGCGCGAAGATGTCGGTCCGGGCATCCGCCGGCTTCCCCTCGAGCTGCTCCGGCGCCATGTACTGGAAGGTGCCGAGGATCGTGCCCCGTTCGGTCAGCGGGCGATCCGCCTCCGTCGGCAGCGACGTGACGTCCGCCTCGTCGGTTCGCGTCCCGATCGTCTTCGCGAGTCCGAAGTCGAGGAGCTTCACTCCGGAGCGCGTGATCATGACGTTTCCGGGCTTCAAGTCCCGGTGGACGAGCGAGCGCCGGTGCGCCGCGTCCAGGGCCTCGGCGATCTGCTTGCCGTACTCGAGGACCTGCTCCCTCGGGAGCGGGCCGCGGGAGAGCCGGTCGGAGAGGATCTGCCCTTCGAGCAGCTCCATCACGAGATACTCGACGCCGCCGGCGTTGCCGACGTCGTAGAGCGCGCAGATGTGCGGGTGG
>DASTIQ010000107.1 GCA_035717485.1 Thermoanaerobaculia bacterium
TCGAGCTCGTCGACCGAGAGTCCCGCGATCCCCGGCGGCCTCGACTCGCGGGCGCGCTCGCGGACGAGGAGCGACTTGAAGGGATCGCGGCGGCCGGCCGGGTCGTAGACGTACTGGCGCCCCTCGATCGTCGTGTCTTCAGGCGCGGGCGCGGGCGCCGCCGCGCCGGCCGCCGGCGCCGGGGCGGGTTTCGCCGGCGTCTTCTCCTTGCGGGCGCCCTGCGCCGATGCCGCCGCGGCGGCGAGGAGGATCGCGGGAACGAGGAATCGTTGCGTGGTGTTCATTCGGTCGGGAGGTCCTTTCCCTTCACGGCCGCGGCGCCGCGCTGCACGTTCCCCTTCTTGGCCGGAGGCGGAGCCGTCCCGGAGGGCGCGTTCTCGTCGCCCGTGTAGATGAAGGTCTTCGCCACGAAGGTCGCGTTCAGCGTCTTCCCCCGGACGTTGGTGATGTCGTGCATCCGCAGGTCCTCGACGTTGATGATCCGCGAGAAATTCGCCATCCGCGAGAAGAAGAGCGCGAGGTTGTGGTACGTCCCGTTCAGCACGATGTTGAACGGATACTCCTTGTAGAAGTCCTTCGGGATCGGCTCGTTCGTGCGGAAGACGAGGAGGCTGAAGTCGCCCTGGTGGACGAGGGCCTCGACCTTCTTGATGAGGTCCTCCGTGTCCCGCTCCGGCGGAAGAACCTGGAGCAGCTTGTGGAGCTCGAGCTCGAGCTTCTTGACCTCTTCGCGGAACTGCGCGAGCTTTCGCTCCGCCGCACGCCCCTTCTCGATCTCGGCCGAGAGAGACGCGTACTTCGCCTTGGCGGCGTCGATGTCGCGCCGCCGCGGCGCGAAGAACTGCCATTCGGCGACGACGACGAGGAGCCCGCCGATGACGAGACCGGTGGCCGCCGCCTGCCACATCGGCTTGTCCTCGAACTTGAAGAGATCTTCGAGCGCCATCTCAGGACCTCGTCACGCGGCCGGCTTCGCCGCCGGCGGAGTGGCCGGCGCCGAGCCCGGCGTCGCGGTGGCGGGAGCGGCGGGCGTCTCGGTCGGCGTCACGTACGTGAACGTCACCGAAAGCCCGAAGTTGTAGATCGGCCCTTCCTGGTTCAGTGCCTGGAAGCGCGGCTCGGCGAAATAGGGACTCTTCTTGAGGTTTTCGATGAAGTTGGCCACGGCGTTCGGCGTCATCGCCTTGCCGTTGATCTGGATCGCATTCCCGATGAGATTCATGCTGTTCAGCCAGACGAGATCGGGCAGCGCCTTGGAGACCTCGTCCATCAGCCGCACCGGGCCGTGCTGATTGCGCTTCAGGTCGTTGATCAGGTTGATCTTCGCCTCGAGGCTCGCCTTCTTCTTCTCGTACCCGTTGACCTCGTCGATGATGGACTTGAGTCGATCCACTTCCGCCTGGGCGCGGCGGTTCTTCTCGTCCCAGTCGCGCTTGACCGAAGCGACGTGCCACCACATCCCGAGGAAATAGAGGATCGCAAGGGCGATGCAGCCGACGAAAACGGCGTTGTTGATCCTTCCGGTCGCGACGGTGGCCACCGGCGCGCGCGCCGCCGTCCGCCCTTCGGAGAGCAGGTTGATCTTGATCAAGCGGTCATCCTCCGACCTGCCGCACGGCGAGTCCCACGGCGATCGCGAGCATCGGCGCGTGCTCGGACAGCCAGTCCTCCGACACGCCGCTCCCCGAGGTCTGGATCTGTCGGAACGGGTTCATGATCTCGACGGGGATCCCGAAGCGCTCCTTCAGCTGCGAATCCAGGTTGACGACCCGCGCGGAGCCCCCGGAGAGGACGATTTCGTCGATCCGCTCGGTGGCGGTCGTCGCGGTGAAGAAGTCGAACGTCTTCTGGAGCTCCTGCGCCATGTCCTGCGAGACGGCCTGCAGGATCGGGAGCGCGGTCGTCAGCGTGTGCTCGCCGACCTTCTCGCCCCGCTTCAGGCTCTCGGCCTGGTCGAAGCTCAGGTTGAACTCCTTCTGGAGGGCGTCGGTGTACTGGTTCCCGCCAAAGGAGATGTCACGCCAGAAGATCGAATTGAGCCCCGAAAGGACGTTGACGTTCGTCACGGACGCGCCGATGTTGACGAGCGCCACGACCCGGCCGGGGGTGAGCGGATAGTTGACCTCGTACGCGTTCTGGACCGCGAAGGCGTCCACGTCCACGAGGACGGGGGTCTTCCCCGACTGGGAGATCACGCCGGTGTACTCGGCGATCTTGTCTTTCTTGATCGCGACGAGAAGGACGTCCATCCCGTCGGCGGTGGCCGTATCGAGCACGACGTAGTCGAGGTTGACGTCGTTGATGTCGAACGGGACGTACTGCTCGGCTTCCCACCGGATCGACTCGGCGAGCTCCGATTCGGTCATCCGGGGAAGGTTGATCTTCTTGATGATGACCGAGTGGCCGGAGAGGGACGTCCCGAAATTCGTGTTCCGGACGTTCAGCGCGCCGTCCAGCCGGTTGATCGCCTCGACGACGAGGGAGGAGTCCATGATCGCTCCGTCGACGATGGCCTCCGGAGACAGGCTCTCGACGCCGGCCTTCAGGAGCTTGTAGGTGCCCCCCTTCCCCTGCTTCAGCTCGACGAGCTTGACCCCGGAGCTCCCGATGTCGAGGCCCACGAGGTTTTTCGATTTGCCAAACAGCACTCGGCTCACCTACTCGTCAAAACGGTCTGGGAACGTCGAATGGGACTCGTAGCAACTGGGAAAAAAGTAACAGATGCGTAAAGGCCTGTCAAGACAAAACATTCACGGCCACCGACACTTAGCCCTCTTCCCAACCGCGGGAGCGCATGCTAGGATCGCGGTTTCGTCGAGGAGGAACCGACATGGCCCAGGGATGTCACTTCTGTGGAAAATCGGCGGTCTCGGGCAACCGGGTCAGCCATGCCCATAACGTCACGAAGCGGCGGTGGCATCCGAACGTGAAGAGCGTCCGCGCCGTGGTCGGGGGCGCGACCCGTCACGTCAACGCCTGCACCCGTTGTCTCCGGAGCGGCAAGGTCGTGAAGCCGGCCGTCCGATCGAAGACCGCGACCGCCTAGCGGTTCCCGCTCCCCTTCCGGGCGCGCCCGCGCCGTCCTTCGACTCGCCGACTCGCGACTTTCGACCTAGGAGGCCGGGACGGCCGAAATGATCGGCGCGTGCCTCCGCACCTCGCGGACGCCGGCGATCGCGCGCAGGCGCTTCGACACCTTCTCGAGCTGCTTGACGCCGCTGATCTCCAGGACCACGACGATCTCTCCCGTTCCGTCCTCGGCGGCCTTCGCCTCGATGCGGCGGATGTTGATCTTCTCGTTCGCGATCGTCTGCGTCACGTCGGCGAGGAGCCCGGACCGGTCCTCCGTCGCGAGGCGCAGCTCGGCGGGGAACTTCGTCTCCGGCCGCTTGCCCGACCAGGTCACCGCGATCTGCCGCTCCGGGTCGTACATCAGGTTCACGACGTTGGGGCACGTGGTGGAGTGGACCGACACGCCCCGGCCGCGGGTGACGTAGCCGACGATCGGCTCGCCCGGAAGCGGGCTGCAGCACCGCGCGAGCGTGGCGAGCAGGTCGTCGTAGCCGACGACCTCGACGGCGGGCGCGCCGAACGGGAGGATCTTGCGGGCGGCCCGCCCGATCGCCGAGCCCCCCTCGGAGGACGGGACGCGCGCGATCTCGTCGGCGGGGATGAACCGCTCGAGCACCTGTCGGGACGCGATCTTGCCGAACCCGACGGCGGCGTAGAGGTCCTCGATCTTCGACATCCCGAGCTCGGGGAGGAGATCGGCGAACCCTCCTTCCGCCTCGAGCTTCCGGACGGAGCGCTTGAATCGCTTGAACTCGCGATCGAGGAGCTTCCGGCCGATCTCGATCGACCTCTCTTTTTCCTGCGCATGGATGAAGTGGCGGATCTTGTTGCGCGCGCGCGAAGTGACGGCGAAGGAAAGCCAGTCGCGGGAGGGCTTCCCCGCCGGCGACGTCAGGATCTCGACCCAGTCGCCGTTGCCGAGCGGCGTCTTCAGCGGCACGAGCCGGCCGTTCACGCGCGCTCCGACGCAGCGGGCTCCGACGTCGGAATGGATCCGGTACGCGAAGTCGACCGGCGTCGCGCCGCGCGGGAACGCGAAGACCTTTCCCTTGGGCGAAAACGTGTAGACCTCGTCGGGATAGAGATCGACCTTCAGCGAGTTCAGGAACTGCCGGGGATCCGAGACCTCGGTCTTCAGGTCCGCGAGCCGGCGGAGCCAGTCGAAGCGCGCGTCTTCCGGCGAGGCGTCGAGCCGTCCCTCCTTGTATCGCCAGTGCGCGGCGATGCCCCGCTCGGCGACGACGTCCATCTCGAACGTGCGAACCTGCACCTCGAACGGCGTGCCGCGCTCCCCCATCACCGTCGTGTGAAGCGACTGGTAGAAGTTCGGCTTCGGCATCGCGACGTAGTCCTTGAAGCGCCCGGGGACGGGCCGCCAGACCTGGTGGATCAGTCCGAGGATCGCGTAGCAGTCCTTCACCTCGCGGCAGACGATGCGGAACGCGAGGATGTCGTAGAGCTGCGCGATCTCGAGGCCCTGGCGCTTCATCTTCGCGTGGATCGAATAGAGCCGCTTGACGCGCCCGCGGACCTGGCTCTCGATTCCCGCCTGCGAGAGCGCCGTCTCGATCCGCCGCTGGATCTCCTCGACGAGGCCGCGCGTGTTCTTCAGCCGCGACTCGACGTCGCGGGAGAGCTGATCGTACGCGGCGGGCTCCAGGTACCGGAACGCGAGGTCCTCGAGAGGCCCCTTGATGGCTCCGATGCCGAGCCGGTTCGCGATCGGCGCGTAGATCTCGAGCGTTTCGCGCGCGATCTCGACGCGCTTGTCCTCGGGCAGGAACTCGAGGGTGCGCATGTTGTGGAGCCGGTCGGCGAGCTTGACGAGGATCACGCGCAGGTCCGACGCCATCCCGAGGATCATCTTGAGGAAGGTTTCCGCCTGCTCCTGCTCGCGGGAATGGAACGTGAACTTGCCGATCTTCGTGACTCCGTCGACGAGCTCGGCGACTTCGGCGCCGAAGTGCCGGGCGAGGTCTTCCTTCGTCACTCCCGTGTCCTCGAGGATGTCGTGGAGGAGGCCGACGACGATCGTCACGTCGTCCGCGCGGATGTCCGCGAGGATCCCGGCGACGTTCATCGGGTGGATCAGATACGGCTCTCCGGAGCGGCGGGTCTGCCCGTGGTGCTCCTTGGCCGAGAAGACGTAGGCCTTCCGCAGGAGCGTTTCGTCGCTCGCCGGGTTGTAGGCCTGGACCTTCTCGAGGATTTCCTCGAACCGGATCATCCCTGTAATTGTAAGGCCGGCGTCGCCATGCATCGATCCGGGCGGGACGGGGACGGCCCGCCGGCGGGCTTAACGTACGCCCCGGTACGCCGCGCCCGCGAGCCGGGCCGCCCCCGCGCGCCGGGCTCGCGCCTGGCGACGCCTCAGCGTCGAGCGGGTGTCAGGGGAATTCTTGGAATCGAGCCTCGGATACTCAGACCCGCGAGTTCGACCTGACTTTCGGCTCGAGACAGAACTCTCCGCCACGGAGGACCAGGCGTGGTGAGGCGCGAGCCCGGCGGGATGCGGGGAGCCCGGCCCGCGGCCAAGGCGTACCGCGGCGTACGTCGCGGCCGCGGGCGGGCTTCACGCGCCCGCCCGGCTCGATGCATCGCCGCGCCT
>DASTIQ010000108.1 GCA_035717485.1 Thermoanaerobaculia bacterium
CGGGATCCGAGGACGCGCTCGCGGCGGAGAGGCTTCTTTCGGAGATCTTCGTGCAGGCCGTTTTCTATCTTCCGCGCGGCTACCGCGCGGAGAAGAACTGGACTCGCGCGAGCCTCTGCGTGTCGATCGCCGCGAACGCGCGCCCGGATTCCCCGTGGCCCCCCTACGAGCTCGCGGCGATTCATGCGCTCGCCGGCCGTCCCGACCGCGCGCTCGACGAGCTCGACCGGGCCGCGGCCCTGGGATTCCGCGACGGGGACGCGCTCGGGCAGGACGCCGATTTCGCCTCGCTCCGGGATCGGCCTCGATTCCGCGACCTCCTCGGTCGACTGAAGTCGGCTCCGCCGGCCGCCTCTTCGCGCTGAACGGCGTGTGGAAACGCCCCGGCGTTTCGGAGAGAATCGCGCTTCCATGCCCGACAAAAGAGACGGGAACCGCCCGACGCTGAGGAGCATCGTCCTCGGCAAGCCTCTCCGGGCGACCGACCCGGGCGTCTTCCACCACGTCTCGCTGATCGCCTTCCTCGCCTGGGTCGGACTCGGGGCGGACGGTCTCTCGTCGTCCGCGTACGGTCCCGAAGAGGCGTACAAGGCGCTCGGCTCCCACGCGCCGCTCGCGGTCATTCTCGCGGGAATGACGGCCTTCACGGTCTTCGTGATTTCCTTCGCCTACAGCAAGCTGATCGAGGAGTTCCCCGGCGGCGGCGGCGGGTATCTCGTCGCGACGAAGCTCCTCGGGCCGCGGGTGGGCGTGGTCTCCGGGTGCGCCCTGATCGTCGATTACATCCTGACGATCTCGGTGTCCGTCGTCTCCGGCGTGGACGCGATCTTCAACCTGCTGCCTCTCCACTACCATTCCCTGAAGCTCGTGACCGCGGTCGGGGTGCTGGTGTGCCTGGTCGTCCTGAATCTGCGCGGCGTCAAGGAGTCCGTCACCTTCCTGCTGCCGATCTTCCTCATCTTCTGCGTCACCCATCTCGTGCTGATCCTCACGGCGATCCTCGGGCGATTCGGCCAGCTCCCGGCGGTCTTCCACGGAACCGCGCAGGACTTCCACGCGGGAGCGGGAACGCTCGGCTTCGTGCCGATGCTGTTCATCCTGCTGCGCGCCTACTCGATGGGAGGCGGGACCTACACCGGCATCGAGGCCGTTTCCAACGGCGTCCAGATCCTCCGCGAGCCTCGCGTCCACAACGCGAAGAAGACGATGCTCTACATGGCGCTCTCCCTCGCGTTCACCGCGGGGGGCATCCTCTTCTCCTACCTCCTGGTTCACGCGCGTCCGACCCCCGGGAAGACGATGAACGGGATCCTCGCCGAGATCGTGTTCTCTCCCTGGAAGCTCGCCGGCGCGCCCGTCGGATCGTGGCTCGTCGTCGCGACGCTCCTCTCGGAAGGGATGCTCCTGTTCGTCGCGGCACAGACGGGATTCCTCGACGGACCCCGCGTCCTCGCGAACATGGCCGTCGATTCGTGGGCTCCCCATCGCTTCGCGCAGCTCTCGGACCGGCTCGTGACGAAGAACGGCGTCCTGCTGATCGGCCTCGCTTCCGGCGCCGTCCTCCTCTACGCGCGAGGCGGTCTCGACCTCCTCGTGACGATGTACGCGATCAACGTGTTCCTGACGTTCACGCTCACGGAGCTCGGCATGTCGCGCCACTGGATCCGCGACCGGAAGACGCTCCCGCAGTGGAAGAAGAACCTTCCCGTCCACCTGACCGGGCTCGTCCTCTGCTTCTCGATCCTCTGCGTGACCCTGTACGAGAAGTTCCTCGTCGGCGGGTGGGTGACGGTCGCGGTCACGAGCGGCTTCATCCTCGCCGCCTTCGCGATCCATCGGCACTACGCGAACGTGCGCGATCGGCTGAGATACCTCGACCAGGTGCTGACGAGCGTGCCGCTCCACGAGCACCAGGTCGAAAACGAGCCGATGGACCGCAAGGCGCCGACCGCCGCGATCCTGGTCGGAGGCTTCAACGGGATCGGGATCCACTCGCTGCTCTCGATCCAGACCCTCTTCCCGCATCACTACGAGAACTACCTCTTCGTCTCGATCGGCGTCATCGACTCCGCGAAGTTCAAGGGGGAATCGGAGATCGAGGCGCTTCGCGAGTCGACGGAGGAATCCCTCCGGCAGTACGTCGCCTTCGCGCGCAAGCTCGGGATGAAGGCCGACTACCGGTTCTCGCTCGGGACCGAAGCGGTCGACGAGGCGGAGAAGCTCGCGCTCGAGGTGCGGAAGGAGTTTCCGCGGACGATCTTCTTCCTCGGGAAGCTCGTCTTCGAGCGCGACCGGTTCGTGCACCGGTTCCTCCACAACGAGACGGCGCACGCGATCCAGCGCCGCCTGCAGTTCTCGGGACTGCAGAGCGTGGTCCTGCCGATCCGGGTCACCGAACGCGAAATGCACGCGCCTTCGGTCGCTTAGCCGGCGCGCGGGGCGGGGAGCCCCGCCTCGCCCGGCGGGTCTCGCGGGATTCAGAAGGCGAAGAGCCTCTTCCAGAGCCTCGGAGCGTAGAGTTTCCGGAGATACTCCCGCCCGTCCTGCCGCGCGATTCGCCGCAGAAGGAACCCGTAAGCGGATTCGCCGAGCCATCGGAAAAGGCGCCGGTTCGCGAGCGACGTCGCGACGTAGCCCCCGAGCCGCCGGCGCCAGAGAGCGTCGTACTCTTCCGGACGCCCGTCGGCGAGCGCCGTCCCCGCGAGGTGGCCCGACACGATCGCCGAGCGGATCCCGAACCCCCAGAGTGCGTCCTGGAATCCGGCGGCCTCCCCCGCGAAGAGCCGCGAGCCGTCGCGCGCCTTCGGCGGCCAGCGGACGTTCCCGGCTCCCCCGAACGGCCGGAGCGACTCCATCCGGAGCGGCACCATCCGACGGAAGAACTCGAGCGTGCGCTCGCGATAGAGGGGCGCGCGCTCGAAATCCTCGAAGAGACAGCACGCGAGCGTTCCTCTTCCCCCGGCGACCAGGAGATATCCGTACCCTCCCGGAGCGAGGCGGTCGGAGAACACCCCCCAGACGCCGTCCTCGGCATCGGTTTCGAAGACGTAACCGGCGTCCACGGCGTCGCGGCCCTTCGGCCCGGTCGCGACGATCGCCGTCGGCGGGAGGTCCGGACAGGCGCGCCCGTAACGGATCTCGACCCCGGCCTCGAGCGCCTGCCGCTCGAGCGCGCGATCGAGCGTTCCCGGCTCGGCGCCGCGGCGGACGAGATAGAACGCGGGGCGCTCCGACCGCACGGTCCGCGCGCGACCCCTCCGGTCGAAGAACACGCCCCGGCGGACCACGACGTGGCAGAACGACGCCTCGATCCCGATGTCCGAGATCTCGTCCAGCGCGTCCTTCTCGAACGTCCAGTTCTCGATCGCCTGGAAATCGCCGCGGAACCGCGCGCCGACTTCGGCGTGGCGCTCCCAGACGACGGGCCGCAGACCCCGCCGGGCGAGGGTGATCGCCGCCGCGAGACCGGCCGGGCCGGCGCCCACGATCGGGATCTCCCGCGCCGCCTCCATCACGGGTGCGGCCGCGACGTGAACGGACGGAGCGCGAAGCCTCCCTCTTCCAGCTTCTGGCGCACCGCGCGCGCGATCCCGACCGCGCCCGGACTGTCGCCGTGGAGGCAGATCGTCCGGGCCGGGACCGGCAGGGCCACGCCGCTCGCCGCGATGACGGTCTGGTCGCGGGCGATCGAGAGGGCCTGTTCCGCGGCGCGCTCCGGCGACGCATGAACCGCGCCCGCGCTCCCGCGGGGTGCCAGGGTGCCGTCCTCGAGATAGAGCCGGTCGGCGAACCCTTCCGCCACCGAGCGCAGACCCGCGCGCACCGACTCGTCGAGGAGGATCGAGCCGGGCATCCCGACCACCGCGAGCCGGGGATGCCGGCGGGCGATCGCTTCCGCGACGGCGCGCGCCGCATCGCGGCGGCGATGGCAGACGTGGTACAGCGCCCCGTGCGGCTTGACGTGTCCGAGGGCGACCCCCTCGGCACGGGCGGCGCGGGCGAGCGCGTCGATCTGCTCGAGGACGGACGCGGCGAGCTCCGCGAGGGTCATCGGCAGCTCGCGACGGCCGAACGATGCCCGATCCGGATACCCCGGATGGGCTCCGCACGCGACACCGTGGCGGGCCGCCGCGGCGAGCGTCGCGCGCATGGTCTCCGCGTCGCCGGCGTGGCCGCCGCACGCGATGCTGCACGACGACAGGAACGGAAGGATCGCGTCGTCGTCGAATCCTTCCCCGAGATCCGCGTTGACGTCGATCTCGCGAGGGCGGGCCGCGGAGCTCACGCGCGTTCCTCCCGCGGACGGCCGCCGGGGTCCGCCGAGAGGGCCTCGGTCCGCGAGACTTCGCGAAAGCGCACCATGTCGCCCGGCCGCAATTGTCCCAGAACCCGCAGATCCGCGCGAACGGCGACCGCGATCTTCGGATAACCGCCCGTCACCGGCCCGTCGGGCATGAGGACGATCGGCCCGCCCCCGGCCGGGACCTGGACGGCACCCACCACGACGCCTTCGGGATCGATCTCTCCCGTCGCCGGAGCGACGCCGTCTCCTTCGAGCCGCACGCCGCGGCGATCGGACCGCGGCGAAACGCGAAAGGGTGCTCCGAAGAAGCGGCGCCGGGCGTCTTCCGGAAACGAGTCCCATTGCGGGCCGGCAAGGGCCCTCACGACGCCGGTGTCGAAAGGAAGCGCGCCCGACGCGACCGAACGCACCTCCGCGGCCGGCGCGTCCCCGGCCGGGAGCTCGTCCCCGGCGGCCAGCTTTCGCCCGGCGAACCCCCCCAGCGCGGAGGGCGCGAGGGCGGAGCGGCTTCCCAGCACGGGAGGAACGGCGATTCCGCCGCCGACGGCGACGTAGACGCGGAGTCCCGCCGTCGCCGGACCGATCGAGAGTCGATCGCCCGATCGGAGAACGAGCGTCCGGTCGCGGTCCGCCACGGCGCCGTTGACCGCGACGACCGCGGCCGCTCCGGCGACTCCGATCGCCACCGTCCCGACGGATTCCAGCTCCACCGAGCCGAGCGCGGCCTCGAGCAGCGCCGAATCCGCGGCGTTTCCAGCGAGCGCGTTCGCCGCCGCGGCGGAGAAGGGATCGGCGAACCCGGACGCCGGCACGCCCCAGCGGCTCGCTCCCCGCCGGCCCGCGTCCTGCACCGTCGTGAAGAATCCGGGACGGACGACGCGCACGCCTCTCATCCGCGAAGTCCCCTCGACGCGGCGAGCGCGGCGAACTTCCACTCTTCGATCGGGACGAAGCGCACCCGGTCGCCCGGCGAAAGGAGCGCGGGAGGACGGCGCCGGGCGTCGAAGAGGGCCGACGGGGAACGGCCGATGAGCCTCCAGCCGCCCGGCCCGGCATCCGGGTAGACCCCCGTGTAGGGACCTCCGATCGCGACCGATCCCCACGGCACGTGAACCCGGGGCGTCGCCAGCCGCGCGGCCGCGAGCGGGGCGGGAAGGCCCGTCAGGTACGCAAATCCCGGAGCGAACCCGAGGAACGCCACCCGGTACTCGGCGGCGGAGTGCATCTGCGCGAACGCCTCCGGCGAGATCCCCCGTTCCGCAGCGAGCTCCTCCAGATCGATTCCGCCCGCTCCGCCGTAACAGACCGGGATCTCGTGCCGCGCTCCCTCCGCGATCGCCGCGAAGTCGTTCTCCCACGAGGCCGCGGCGGAAACGAAAGCCGGCTCGTCGAATCGCTCCGGCTCGAAGACGACGAGGAGCGAGCGGGCTCCGAGCGTCCATTCCCGCACGCCGCCGGGAGGACGGGACTCGAGGTGCGCCGCGACGGCGCGCGCCTTCCGGCCGGCGAGAGCTTCCGGAACGCTCGTCCACTCGAGAAGCACCGCTCCCTCTCCGACCGGACGCACGACGCGCATGGAGCGATCTTATCGATCGGCTTCCGGCGGGGGAATTTTCAGCGCACCGGAGGAGGAGGCGCTTCGGCGGGGGGAGGGGGTGGCGCGGCCGGCGGGGCGGGCGGCGGCGCGGGAGCGGTTTCGGTCGGAGGAGGCGCTTCCGTCGGAGGCGGCGTCGCCGTCGGGCCCGGCGGCGGCGGCGCAGCCGGCGTCGCCGTCGCGTTCACGGAAGGAGGGGCATGGGGCGCGTCGCCCGACGGCACGCCGGTCGGCGCTTCCCCGGGGGCGTTCCCGGTCGGCGCGACCTCGTCGGTCGGGGCCGCCCCGGAATAGACCGTGCTCCCCGGCGGCGGCGCGTACGTCTTTCCGACGACGTAGTCGTTCGTTCCCGCCGGATACGGAACGCCGACTCCCGGCCGGTAGGCGTCGGTGTTCTGCGGCATGTTCTTCGGCCGCTCGCGGAGCGACTTCGCGAGGGCGCGCTGGCGGCGGGCCGCGTCGACCGGAGAGATCTCGCCGGGAGCTTCCATCGTGCTCTCGATGCGGGGAGCCTCCGCCTGGCCGATGGAGGCGACGTCCCGCTTGCGGACCGAGAGCAGCGTCCCGTCGGTCGCCGTGAAGACGTAGGCTCCGTTTCGTTCCGCCGGCTTCGTCTTCGTCCAGTACGTGACGCCTCCGTGCAGCACGATCTTGTACTCGGCCCGCAGAAGCGCCGGCGCGAGCAGGATGGCGAGGGTAACCGCCGCCGCCTTCATGCCCTCGATTGTACGCCTGACCCGGCGCTCGACTCGGCCATTCCGCCGGTTGCGAATGCAAGAGCAGGGCCCGCGGGGAACGGGGCTCCTTCCGCGTCGCTACAATGCGGCCCATGGCGATCCGACCTTCCCTCTGGGCCTCCCTCTCTCCGACCGGCGCGGGCGAGACGAAGCCCGCGCACTACCGCGACATGGCGCGGGTCGCCTGGGAGAACCGGGACGCGCTCGGTTACGCCTGGCGCCTCCTCCGGGACGGAACGTGCGACGGGTGCGCCCTCGGAACGTCGGGAATGCGCGACTGGACGATTCCGGGCACGCATCTCTGCATGGTCCGGCTGGAGCTCCTGCGGCTCAACACCGCTCCCCCCCTCGATCCGGAGCGGCTCCGGGACGCCGGAAGCCTCGAGCCGCTCTCGGGCCGCGAGCTGCGGGCGCTCGGCCGTCTTCCCGAACCGATGCTCCGCCGCGCGGGTGAACGCGGGTTCCGCGTCGTCTCCTGGGAAGAAGCGCTGGACGCCGCCGCGGAGAAGATCCGCGCATCGGATCCTCGCCGCGTCGCCGTCTATCTCACGTCGCGCGGCATCCTGAACGAGCACTACTACGCGGCCCAGAAGGCCGCCCGCTTCATGGGCACGAGCCACATCGACAACTCGGCCCGGCTCTGCCACTCCGCGTCCACGTCCGCCATGAAAAAGACCCTCGGTTACGGCGCGACGACCTGCAGCTACGCCGACTGGATCGGATCGGATCTCGTCGTCTTCTTCGGGAGCAACGCCGCGAACAACCAGCCGGTCAGCATGAAGTATCTCGACCGCGCGCGCCGGCGCGGCACGCGGGTCGCCGTCGTGAATCCCTACGAAGAACCGGGAATGAAGCGGTACTGGGTGCCCTCGCTTCCCGAGTCCGCCCTCTTCGGAACGCGGATCGCCGACGACTGGTACGCGGTGCGAACCGGCGGCGATCTCGCCTTCCTCGCGGGAGTGTTCAAGATCCTCTGCGCGGAAGGATGGATCGACCGCGACTTCGTCGCGCGGCGGACGGAGGGATTCGGTCCGGCGCGGGCGTCCGTCGAAGCGCTCGCGTTCGACCGGCTCGAGGCGGATTCCGGCCTCTCCCGCGGGGAGATGCGGCGCTTCGCGGAGACGCTGCGCGACGCGAAGAACGCGGTGTTCGTCTGGTCGATGGGGCTCACCCAGCATGCGCACGGAACCCCGACGATCGAAGCCCTCGTCAACGTGGCGCTCGCGCGCCACTACGTCGGACGCGAGAAGACCGGCCTGATGCCGATCCGCGGACATTCCGGCGTGCAGGGAGGCGCCGAGGTGGGCTGCGTTCCCGCTCTGCCGGAGGCCGCGTCCCGCCGGTTCGCCGAGATCTGGGGATTTCCGTTGCCCGATTTCGAGGGGTTGTCGGCCGCCGAGCAGGTCGAAGCCTCCCGCCGCGGAGAAATCGACGTCTTCTGGATCGTGGGAGGCAATTTCCTCGAAACGCTTCCCGAGCCCCGCCGCTCCCGGGAGGCCCTCGAAAGGGTCGGGACCCGGATCCACCAGGACATCGTCCTCTCGAGCCAGATGCTCGTCCCGCCCAGGGACACCGTCGTGCTCTTTCCGGCGACGACGCGCTACGAGTCTCCGGGCGGCGGAACGGAGACCTCGACGGAGCGGCGCATCATCTTCTCGCCGGAGATTCCCGGACCGCGCGTGTCCGGCGCCCGTCCCGAATGGCAGGTCTTCGCCGACGTGGCCCGGCGCGTCCGACCCGATTTCGCGGATCGGCTGCGCATCGAGAGCTCGGCGCAGCTCCGCCAGGAAATCGGGAGGGCGATTCCGCTCTATGCCGGTATCGAGAATCTCCGCCGGAAGGGCGATTCCTTCCAGTGGGGCGGGGCGCGGCTCTTCTCGGACGGGGTGTTCGCCACGGCGGACGGCAAAGCGCGATTCTCGGAAATCTCGCTCGGGGATGCGCGCGCCGCGGGCGACATCTTCATGGTTTCGACGCGCCGGGGAAAACAGTTCAACTCGATGATCCAGCACGACGTCGACCCGCTGAACGGAGCCCGACGCCTCGACGTCCTGATCTCGGCCGGCGACGCCAGCCGGCTCGGGATCGCCGACGGAGAACCGGTGCGGCTCACGTCCGACACCGGCCGCTTCGAAGGATTCGCGAAAGTCGCGCCGATCCGGGAGGGGGACCTGCAGGTCCACTGGCCGGAGGCGGGCGGCCTCCTGGCCGGCGGCCGACTCGACCCCATTTCGCTCGAGCCCGACTACACGGCGGCCGTCACGCTCTCGAAGATCCCCGTTTCCCCCGGCGGCGGCCGGCCGACTTCCTGAAGGCGTCCCGAACCCTTCGAAAAACTCGCTAGGATGGGCTTCGGAAAGGAGTCTCGATGCGATTTCTCTTCGGAGTCCTCATCGGCGCCGTCGCGATCGTCGCGGGCGCGATCATCGTCGCCTCCACCGGCCGCATCGACGTCGCCGCGGCGCGGCACGGCGGGTGGAACGACCGGATCGACCACTGGCTCTTCACGGTTTCCACGCGATCGATCGAGAAGCACGCCCCCTCGGCGACCAACCCGTTCGCGTCCGACCCGGCGGCCGCGGCGGCGGGACTGGCGCATTACCGCGAGAACTGCCTCGATTGCCACGGCGCGCGCGACGTCGACACATCGGAATTCGCGAAGGGGTTGAACCCGGGGCCGCCGATGCTCGACATGGACGACGTCCAGAGGATGTCGGACGGACAGCTCTTCTGGGTGATCTCCAACGGCGTCCGCGCGACCGGGATGCCCGCGTTTTCGCCGACGCACTCGCCGGAGGAGATCTGGAAGATCGTCGCCTTCGTGCGCCACCTCCCGAAGCTCAGCGACGCGGAAGTCGCGAGCCTGAAGAAGGGCCGCGAGGAAGGGGAAGAGCACCACAAGGAGCCGGCTCCCGAAGCGAAATAGGAGAACGATGCGGGAGCCGGAACGATCCGAGCTCCGCGAGCGTCGTTCCGGCGACGTCCCCCGGGCTCTCATTCGCCCCGGCCGGGCGCCGAAGCGGTCGAGGGCATGAGCCCGAGCCGCGGAAGGCCGCATCGCGAAAAGTCTCCGCGAGTAACCGAGCGGAGGAGGTTCGCGATGCGGGAGCCGGAACGATCCGAGCTCTGCGAGCGTCGTTCCGGCGACGATTCAGCAGGCGGAGGCGACCGCCGAAAGCAGCGCCTCCGGCACGACCGGTTTCGGGAGGAATGCGACCGCGCCCCCCTGCAGGGCGCTGTTCCGGGCGGCTTTCACGCCGGACACGACGACGACCGGAATCTTCGCGATGCTCTCGTCCGCCTGCTGGGTTCTCCGGAACTGCCACCCGTCCATTCCCGGCATCAGCATGTCCAGGATGATCAGGCACGGGCGCAGTCCCGAGCGAAGCTCCTGGAGCGCTTCCCGGCCGTTGTGGACCGCGACCGGACGGCGCCCGTCCTGCTGCAGGATCTCGCAGATCACTTCGAGGACATCGGGATCATCTTCGACGACGAGAACGGTGGTACCCGGCATTTCTCCCCCAACGATGGCGCTTCGATTGTCGACGATCGGGCCCGCTCCGTCCACCCAAAGTTTCTCCGCGCTTCGACGCTCGGCCGGCCCCCGGAATCAGGCACGAGACTTGCGTCACCCGCTGTCGATGCCCGCTCTCACCGGTCAATGCAAACGGTGCCTCCGCTTCGGGGAGCTCTTCCCCGTCCGGGGGATCTACTACTGCCGCTCCTGCGGCGACGTCTTCGAGAAACACCTCCGGGGATACCGCGGCCCGGAACGAAGGCAGGGAGCTTCCGAAGAAGGCGTCGAGCACGACCGGCGGCGATGGTCCGACGTTCCGGCGGGAGCGATGGGGCGCGATCTCTTCTCCTCGCACGGCACCACCGGCTAGCCCCGGAGGCTCGTGCCCCGTCTCTCGTCAAGTTTTCGATATCGCCCTCGCGCGGATTCCGGGTAGTTTCCCCTCACTGTCGTCCCGGGACTGAACTCCGGCCGGCCGTTCCCGAGCGGCCGGCCCTTTTTTCGCGCGCGGCGAACCGCCGACGCAGGGATTTTCAGTCTCTATGTCGGGTGGGCTTCGACCCTTTCTCTTCCGTGTTTACGCGGATTTTGAGATTTCGGATTTGACCGCGGTTTGACGCGGCCGGGCGCCTGAATGGCATTCAGGAGGTCGACGGTTCGATCCCGTTCAGCTCCACCAATCTTTTCAACATCTTACAACCCGCTTTCCCTCGCGCGCGCGAGAGACGAGTTCAAAAAGGAGTTCAAAGCATTCAACGGGGGTTTCGGCTACGGCGCGATCTGAGGATCCGCGTGAAAACAAGAACGCCAAAGCGAATGTCGCGCGAGCCTCCTCCCTCGGTTACTTCGGGAGACTACTTGCGCTGCGACCGGGGCGTGTTTTCGATGGGACAAACAGGTTGTAGAAGCCTCGAGAAGATTTCGCGGAAAGCAACTTGTTGACGAAGCTTTCCTGGTGCAGAAGGTAACTGAGCCGCGCTTCCCAGAGAAGCTGCAGAGACACCGTTCGCGCGAGGAGCAGAAAGACGATTCTGGGTCGGTATCCGTGCATCTCCCAAAACTCGACCGGCCGTTCAGCGCGGACGATCACGATTTGGTCGTTGCCGAACGGGCATTTCTCGGGTTCGCGGGGATGCGGAAACGCGACGTCCGGATGAAGCGCGGTGCTGTAAAGGCTTTCCCGTTCCATGAT
>DASTIQ010000109.1 GCA_035717485.1 Thermoanaerobaculia bacterium
CCGCCGAGGATCGACACCTGCGCGAGGGTTCCCGTCCACATGAACCGGCCCGCCCAGTGCCGGTCGAGCGAGATCGCCATCATTCCGGTCGAGGAGATCGAGAGGATCTCGGCGTCGGGGAGCATCAGCGCGCTCGACTCGGGGCTCTCCCGGCGCGTCGAAAAGAGCCGGAACGGGCTCCCTTCCCATGCCGCGCCGTAGATGACGGTCTGCGCGTCGGGCGCGAAGCGCGCCGAGAGCACCGTGCCGCGCCGGAAGGAGAGCCGCTGGAAGCTGCGAGCCGCCTCGGTCTCCCGTTTCGCCGGGCTCGCCGCGGTCTCGCCCGAGCCGGTTGCTTCCGGGAGGCGCTGGCGGAGCCGCGCGAGCTCGCGCGCGAGGTCCTTGGTCGACGCGTAGCGTTCCTCCGGCTCCTTTTCCAGGCATCGCTCGATGATCCAGCGCAGCGGAGCGGGGAACCTCGGATCGAACTGCTCGATGGAAGGCGGCTCTTCGCGGATGATCGCCGTCAGGGTCTCGGGAGCGGTCTTGCGCTCGAACGCGCGCCGGGCGGTGGCGAGCTCGTAGAGGATCGCGCCGAACGAGAACTGGTCGGAGCGGTAATCGACCGCGATCCCCGACGCCTGCTCGGGTGACATGTAGCCGATCGTTCCCATCACCATCCCTTCGCGGGTGGCGGTCGGCGCGGACGTCGGGAGCCCTTCTCCTTCCGATCCCGTGTCGACGAGCTTGGCGAGGCCGAAGTCGAGAACCTTGACGAACCCGTCCTTCGTGATCATCACGTTCTCGGGCTTCAGATCCCGGTGGACGATCCCGGCGGCGTGCGCTTTCGCGAGGCCGTCGGCGACCTGCACCGCGATGTCGAGGATCTTCTTCGGCGGCATCGGCCCGCCCGGGAGGGACTCCCGGAGCGTCGCGCCGTCGACGTACTCCATCGCGATGAAGACGGTCCCGTCCTCGTCGCCGATGTCGTGGATCGTGACGATGTTCGGATGGTTCAGCGCCGAGGCGGCGCGCGCCTCCCGCTCGAAGCGCAGCGTGCGTTCCTTGCTTTCCGTCGTTCCCGCGGCGAGCACCTTGACGGCGACCTCCCGTCCGAGCCGCGAGTCGCGCGCGCGGTACACCTCGCCCATGCCGCCGGCGCCGAGGGGAGAAAGAATTTCGTACGGGCCGAGACGGCTGCCGGCGGCGAGCGTCATTTCAGGCCCTCGACGAGCAGAAGGTCCGACAAGATCCGGTGATAGCTGTACGCGTACGAGGCGGCGTCGGGGGTGAGCCGGACGGAAACGATCTCGACGACGCCCGCGGGGTCCGGCGGCATGAGATCGAGCACGCGCTCCTTCCTTCCGGTCGCGAGGTCGAGACGCATGATCTGCGCGGGCAGCTCGCCGCGGCGGAAAACGTAGAGCGAGTTCCCCATCGGCGTCCAGCGGATCGGCCGGTCGTCGGGAGTGAGGATCGGGATCGGCTGCGGCGGCTCGTCCCCCTCGATCGCGTAGAGCGAGAAGACCTGATCGGGCCCCTGAACGACGACGTATTTCCCGTCCGCCGAGACGGGGAGGGACCCCGGCGCGCATCCTTCGGGGGTGATCGGACGCGGAGGCGAGTCGTCGAGAGCGTGGACGAAGAGCCGAAGCCCGCCGTTGACCTCGTTGGCGAGCAGCAGGAGCTTCTTCCCGTCCGGCGTCCAGCGGGCGGCGTGCACCGCGAGCCCCGGGTGCTCGATCGTCCGGGAGGTCCCCGCCTTGACGGGAAGGATGCTCGCGTTGCCTCGGAGCGACAGCGAAGCGACCCACTTTCCGTCGGGCGAAAACTCTTCGGCGCGGCCGTCGCCGAGCCGGATCGCCGGCGAGCCGTCCGTTCGCCGGATGAAGACTCCGCCGTTGGCGCCGCTCCCCTCGCCCGATTCGTCGAAGAGCACCGTCTTTCCGTCGGGGGAGAGATCGCAGACGCGCGACCAGTCGAGGAGCGAGAGGTCGCGTTCCTTCTCCTGTCCGGGCGGGAGCCCGACGATCCCGACCTTGCCGTTGTCGCTCGTGGCGAGAACGCCGCCGTCCCGCGAAACGTCCTGGATCGTCAGCTCGCCGGGGGTCCGGAGCAGCAGGCGCTCCTCGCCCGACAGCGTCACTCCCCAGATCGCGCGCGCGACGCCGGTGCGGGTCGCCGTGAACCAGATCTCGCGGCCGCCGTGGGCCCACGCGAGCCCGTAGGCCGTGATCCAGTCGGAAGAGAGGACGCGGACCCTGCCTTCGGCGTCGACGATCCGCACGGATCCCGCGTCGTTGCCCTGCGCGGGATGGTCGAGAAAGGCGACCGAACGTCCGTCCGGGGAGACTCGAGGATGGCTGATCCATCCCGCGGTCTGATAGAGAACTCTCCCGATCGGATACTCGATCTGGTGGCGGCCGGAGACGTTTCGCACCGCCGCCAGGCTCGCGCCGTCCGGCCCCCAGTCCGCCCACTGGACGTCTTCGAGGACCTCGCGGGGGGCGCCCCCGAGCATCGAGACCTGCGCCAGCGTTCCGCTCCAGATGAACCGCCCCGCCCAGTGCCGGTCGAGCGAGACCGCCATGAGACCTGTCCCCGAGATCGCGAGGATCTCGCAGTGCGGGAGCATCAGCGCGCTCGACTCCGGGCTCTCCGGCCGCGTGGAGAAGAGGCGCGTCGGATTGCCATCCCAGGAGGCGCCGTAGATGACGGTCCGGCCGTCCGGCGCGAACCGCGCGGAGAGAATCGTCCCCCGCTGGAACGAGAGCCGCTGGAAGCTCGCGACCGCCGCGGGAGAAGAAGTCTCAGGGGAAACCGCGCGGAATTCTCCGGAAGAGGTGGCCTCGGGGAGATGCTCCCGCAGGATCGCGAGGTCGCGGGCGAGATCGCGAGTCGACGCGTACCGCTGTTCGGGGTCTTTCGAGAGGCAGCGCTCGATGATCCAGCGGAGCGGCGGCGGGAGCTTCGGGTTTGCGGGCCCGAGGGGTTCCGGTTCGTCGCGGATGATCGCGACGAGGGTCTCGGCCGAAGTATCGCGGCGAAAGGCCTTCTTTCCCGAAGCCATCTCGTAGAAGATCGTGCCGAGCGAGAACTGGTCCGACCGAAAGTCGACCTTCTTGCCGCTGGCCTGTTCGGGCGCCATGTAGCCGACCGTCCCCATGACCATGCCGGGTGTCGTGCCCGTCGGAATTTCGGAGACGTTCTCGTCGGGGGTCTCGACGAGTTTCGCCAGCCCGAAGTCGAGGATCTTGACGAATCCGTCCTTCGAGATCATGACGTTCTCGGGCTTCAGATCCCGGTGCACGATTCCGGCCGCGTGCGCCTTCGCGAGCCCGTCGGCGATCGCGCAGGCGATGTCGAGGAGGCGTTTCGTCGGAACCGGACCGCCGGGCATCGACTCCCGGAGCGTCGCGCCGTCGACGAGCTCCATCGCGATGTACGTGGTTCCGTCCGCCGTTCCGATGTCGAAGATCGAGACGATGTTCGGGTGGTTCAGCGCGGAGGCGGCGCGAGCCTCCTTCTCGAAGCGCACCCGGCGGTCGGCGTTCTCGGAAGCGTCGGCGGAGAGAACCTTGATCGCGACGTCGCGGCCGAGGCGCGTGTCGCGCGCGCGGAAAACTTCCCCCATTCCTCCGGCGCCGAGCGGCGCGAGGATTTCATAGGGACCGAGCCGGGTTCCGGTCGCCACGGGCATGCTGTGGGCATGATCATAACGGATTGGCGCGAGTCCCGAATATGGTTTGAGGGCAAACGGATCGCTGCGATCAGCGCTTCTTCGCGAGCCAGTTCTGGACGAGCGTGATCGGGGCCTCGGCGGATTGCGTCACGTCCTGGTCGACCAGGAACTTCTTCCCGTCGCCCGTCACGTCGTACTGGACCCCGAAGTCCGCCCGAAAGCGGGCCTCGAAGAGGATCTGCGTCGTGCCGGCCTCGAACGCGGGCGTCGTCTTGACCGGAACGGTCATCAATTTCGTCCCGACGTCGTAGAAGATCTCTCTTCCGTCGCGGCTCCAGAGCGGGTCCTCGCCGCCGGATGTCGAGATCTGCCACTTGCCGCCGGTGTCGGGGAACGTGCGCACGTAGATCTCGTTCTTTCCCGATTCGTTCGAGACGTACGCGATCCACTTTCCGTCGGGGGAGAACGAAGGCTCTCCCTCGTTGAAGTCGGTCTCGAGATAGGGCGTCGCCTTCTGGTCGGCGAAGGAGAAGGTCCAGAGATCGCCGGTCCGGGTCGTCGTCTTCGCGTTGAACGTCTGGAACCCGATCCGGCTTCCGTCCGTCGTCCACGAAAACGGCGTCTTCAGAGCATCGGAGGCCAACACGAGCTTCTCTTCGCCCGTGCCGGCCGACGACTTCTCGTAGAGGTCTCCGGGATTCTTCCGGTCGGAGGAGAAGACGATCCGCGTGTCGTCCGGAGACCAGATCGGGTAGCCGTCGAAACCGGGCGCGAACGTCAGCCGCGTCTGGGTCCGCCGCGCCATGTCGAAGACCCAGACGTCGGTGTTCGCCGAAGAAGGGTCGCGGACGTCCATGGCGACCCTCTTTTCGTCGTGAGACAGCTTCGGCCGCGCGATCATCGCGGGGTTCCCGACCGTCTCGATCTGTCGCCCGGTCCGGTCGAGCCACGCGAGCTGCGAGAGACCGAGGCTCCCTCCGCCCATGTAGACGAGCGCGCCCGCTTGCGAGGCCGAGAACATCGACAGGCTGTATCCGGTCAGATTCTGCAGATGCTCGGCGACCGGAAACGCGTCTCCCGAGAGCTTGCGGCTCCCGGGCGAGAAGCGCTGCGCGAGCAGGGTCCCTTCCCGGACGAAGAGGAGGTGCCCGGACGCGTACTGGGCCTCCGACTCCACGTCGTGGAGGAGCTCCGCGGTCTTTCCGTCGAGCGTGCCCAGCCAGATCGCGGTGCGTTCCGGCTCGGTTCCGGACCCGGTCGTCCGATTCACGAACAGGAAATGCCGGCCGTCCGGGAGGAACCAGGGCCATCGATGCGTGTTCTCCTTGCGGGCGAGGTCGAGCTTCGTGATCGGAACGGGCGTCCCACCGGCCGCGGCGACCCTGGACAGCCCGGTGTTGAAGTTCGGCGCGAACACGATCGTTCCTTCCCGGTTCCACGTGCCGCCTCGACCTTCGACGGCGTCGCAGATCGTCTCGGCCGGTCCCCCGGACGCATCGATCTTCTTCAGCTTCGCGCCCATGAAGAAGCCGATCCGGGCGCTGTCGGGAGACCAGAAGGGATATTTGGCCCCTTCCGTCCCGGCGAGCGGCTGCGCGGAGAGACCGGAGAGGGGGCGCACCCAGAGCACGCTCTTGCCGGAAGGATCGGGCGCGACGAACGCGATCCGGCTCCCGTCCGGCGAGAGCGCCATCGCTCCCGAGGTGAAATCGAAGGACGACTTCTCGGGAGGGAGGATCGAGGTCTGGACCATCGACGCCGGGTTTCCGGCGGCACGCCACAGGAGCGCGCCGAGGGCGGCGGCGGCGGCCCCCAGGATTCCGGCTGCGATCCACGCCCAGCGCTCGCGCGCCCGGCGCCGCGAGACGACGATCGCGGGCGCTCCCGCCTGCGATCCCCCCTCGACGATCCATTCGAGCTGGAGCTTCGCGTCGTGCGCGGTCTGGAACCGGTCGTCCGGCTCCTTGGCGAGGCAGGTCTTGACGACGCGGTCGAGCGCGGGGGGGATCATCGGCACGATCGAGGAGATCGGCGCCGGATCACGCTCCAGAATCGCGGCGATCATGCTCGCGCGGCTCTTTCCGGCGAACGCCTTCCGGCCGGAAGCCATTTCGTAGAGGACGCAACCGAACGCGAAGATGTCGGTCCGCGCGTCCGCCTCCTTCCCTTCGAGCTGTTCGGGAGACATGTACTGGAACGTCCCCATGATCGTCCCGCGCTCGGTGAGATTCGTCGGGGTCATCTCGGTCGGGAGCGACGAGAGCTGCGAGATCTGCGAATCGACGTTCGCCGCGCGATGTTTCGCGAGCCCGAAGTCGAGGAGCTTCACCCCCGATTTCGTCAACATGACGTTTCCGGGCTTCAGGTCCCGGTGGACGATTCCCTGCTTGTGCGCGCGGTCGAGCGCGTCGGCGATCTGGATGCCGAACCGGAGGACCTGGTCGGCGGGAAGCGGCCCCTTCGTCAGCCGGTCCGCGAGCGTCTCCCCCTCGAGGAGCTCCATGACGAGGTACTCGACGCCGGCTTCGTTTCCGACGTCGAAGAGCGCGCAGATGTGTGGGTGAGAGAGCGCCGACACGGCTTTCGCCTCGCGCTCGAAGCGCTGCTTGAGCTCGGTGTTCTCGGAGAGGTGCGACGGAAGGACCTTGACGGCGACCTCGCGGCCGAGCCGCGTATCGCGCGCCCGGTAGACCTCGCCCATGCCGCCGGCGCCGAGGGGCGACAGGATTTCGTACGGGCCGAGCTTCGTGCCGGCGTCAAGCGTCATTTCACCCCGAGCTTGTGGCCGCGATCATACCGCGGCCGGGCCTCATCCCTCTTCTTCGTTCCGGCGGCGCGTTTCGGCGCGCCGGCGCCGGCGCCGGAGACGGGGCGTGGACGAGCATCGGATACCGGGCCGAAGGGACCTCCCGCGACGAGGAAGTCAGCGGGACGCGCTTCTCCTCGCCGCGGCCGGAACGCCTTCGATCGTCGAGATCCCGTAGAGCCGCTCGAGGAAGGCGACGACGAGCCGCTTGCCGTCGGGGGAGATGGCGAACGATTCCGCCTCGAGGTTCGGATCGAATCCCGCGACCTTGCGCCGCGACGCGCGGGTGTCACTTTTCTCCGGATCGAAGTCCTGGGCGTAGATCCCGTTGACGCCGTTGTCGTCCTGGCCGAGGAAATAGAGGCGTCTTCCGTCGATCGACCAACGGGCTCGTCCCATCTGCGTGTCCGTCGTGCGGGGGTGAGGGACGTCGACCGTGAAGGGAACGACCGCGCCGTCGGAAGTTCGGATGACGCGGATCGGTCCGACGTTGAGATCGGGGCAGGCGATCCATCTCCCGTCGGGCGAGACCTCCGGGACGTTGACGCACGGGCCGACGCGAGCCTCTCCGCTGCCGTCGGCCTTCGTCTTCCAGAGCCCGTCGTGGGACGAGCTCGTGAGGGCGTAGTAGATCCAGCCGTCCCCCGTGTCCGTCGGGTTCTCGGCGTCGGCCGTCTGGCGGGTCACCGCGCGCGGCGAGCTGCCGTCGGCGTCGGCCTGCCAGATCTCGAGATGGCCCGTCCGGGCGGAGCTCCAGATGAGTCTTCCGTCGTGCGTGAACCCCGGGTCCCAGTCGTCGGAGGCGTCCTCCGTCAGCCGGCGGATCGCCCCGGTCTTCGTCGACACCTCCCAGATGTCGAGGTTCCCGCTCCGGTTGGACGAGAAGGCGACCCACTCGCCGTCGGGGGAAAAGACCGGCTGGCGATCGGCGCTGGTGCCGCGAGTGAGCCATTTCGGAGGCTTCGCGGGGTCGGCCAGGTCGATCTCCGCGAGATTCTGGCGCGCGGTCGCGCCATCGGCCACCAGGACGCCGTCGGCCAGCGAATCGAGCGATTCCACCTCGAACGGGAGCCAGACGAGAGGCTTCGCGGCCCCCGACCGGACGTCTTCGCGCACGAGTCGGCTCCCGCCGTAGCGTGCCTGCAGCGCCTGCGCGAAGTGGAGGTCGCGCGACGACGCGCCCCAGACGACGCTCGAGATCAGTCCGAGGCTCGGAGGGACCGGAAGGGTGCGGTGCGAAGCGCCGTCCGACGCGACGAAATCGATCCGCGAGCCGCCGGCGAGCGCGGGATAGGAGGAAACGGCGATCGTCTTCCCGTCCGGCGAGTAGCGGGGCCAGCGGAGCAGCCGGTCGGAGACGCGGTAGATCTCCTTCGGTTCCCCGCCGTCGCTGCCGACGACGCTGAGCGTCGAGGAGGCGGGCACCCCGTTCACGCGGACGAACGCGATCGCCTTTCCGTCGGGCGACCAGTCGGCGTCTCCCGTCCGAACGGCGATCTTCCTCGGCGTGCCGCCGATCACCGGGATCCGGTACAGGTCCGCGTCCGTCGAGGTGACGGGGATGGCGAGCGGGAGTTCGCCGTGGAGAAACAGCACCTGCGCGCCGTCGGGGGAGAACCGGGGATCGAAGTCGCTGCCGGAGGTCAGCGCGACCTCGTCGCCCGTCGCGATCTGTTTCAACCAGATCCGCGGCGTGCCGTCACGGAAGGACGTGAACGCGATCGTCTTCCCGTCCGGCGAGACGGCGGGAAGCATGTCCTTGCCCGAGTGCGTCAGGGGCCGGATCGCGACGAGGGCAGGCTCGGGCGGGCGACGGAGGACCCGGTCCAGGAGCGCGCCGGCGGCGAGGGCCGCCGCCATGACGGCGACGGCCAGGGCCGGGGTCATGCGGATGCGCCGCCCGGGGAGCGTTTCCGGCCGCGCGGTTCCCGACGTCGACGCGGTACCGACCGCCTCGAGGTCGAAGGCGATGTCGCGCGCGGAGTGGAAGCGTTCGGCGGGGTTCTTCTCGAGACAGTGCCGGACGATCCGGTCGAGAGCCGGAGGAATGTTCCGTCCCGACTCGAGGAGCTCGGGCGGTTCGTCGCGGAGAATCGCCGACATCGTGTCGCTCGCCGTGTCGCGCCGGAACGCCCGGCGGCCCGAGAGCATTTCGTAGAGGATCGCGCCGAACGCAAAGACGTCGGACCGGGCGTCGACCGCGAGTCCGCGGACCTGCTCGGGGGACATGTAGCCGACGGTCCCCATGACCGTTCCCGGATCGGTCTGCTGCGAGAGCGTCGGCGCGCTCGTGACCTCGTCGGCGCCGGACGTCGAGGTCCTCTTGGCGAGCCCGAAATCGAGGATCTTCACGCGTCCCTCGCCCGTGAGGAAAACGTTCTCGGGCTTCAGATCCCGGTGGATGATGCCGCGCTCGTGCGCGGCGGCGAGGCCGATGGCCATCTGGTGCGCGTAGTCGATCGCCTTGCGCACCGGGATCGCCCCGGCTTCCAGCCGGTCGCGGAGCGTCTCTCCTTCCAGGAGCTCCATGACGGCGTAGGCGACGCCGCCCTCGCGTCCGAAATCGTAGATCCCGAGGATGTTCGGATGGTTCAGGGCGGCGACCGCCCGCGCCTCGCGCTCGAACCGGGCGAGGGCTTCCGCGTCCTCGGCCAGCCGCTCCGGGAGGACCTTGACCGCGACCTCGCGCCCGAGCTTCGTGTCGGCCGCGCGGTACACCTCGCCCATGCCTCCTGCCCCGAGAGGAGAGACGATTTGATAGCCGCCCAGCTTGACGCCGGAGGCGAGCGTCACGAGCGCCGTCCTGCCGCGCCGTTCACGGTGCCGGCGCCTCCGCGCGGGGCAGGGGCGGACCGCCTCGGCGATGCGCCACCAGCAGCAGGCCGGGCCCGAACGGAAGGAAGGCGAAGAGGCGGTCGATCGCGAACAGGGCCCGGACGGCGCGGACGAGCCATCGCCGGCGGCCGAGCTTCGCGATGCCGCGGAGCGCCGCGTCGTCGTCGGTCGGACGGCGGGACCGGCGCCGGTTCATCGGGAGGATGAAGAGCGCGTCGTAGACCAGCACGACCGGGAATCCCCAGAACGCCGCCTTTTCGACGTCGAACCCCGCGTTCCGGAAGAGGTTCGCGAGTTCCGCTCGCGTGTAGCGCCGGCGGTGCTCCGAATAGTCGTCCGACGCGGACCAGAGGATTTCGAGCGCCGGTACCGTGACGACGACCCTTCCTCCGGGAGCGAGCACGCGGCCGATCTCCGAAGCCGCCGCGCGGTCGTCGTCGAGGTGCTCCAGCGTCTCCCCGGACGTCACGCCGCCGAACGTCGCCGCGGCGAACGGAAGGTTCGTCAGGTCCCCGACGAGCACCGGGATCTCCGCCGTCCGACGCGCGAAGAGAGCGGCCTCGAAGGAGGAATCGATTCCGACGACCCTCAGGCCGGCGCCGGCGATTCGCTGCGCGAGCTGGCCGAGACCCACGGCAGCCTCGAGGACGAGGCTGTCCGGGGGCAGTCGCGCGATTTCGCGCTCGATCATCGCGATCCGATGATCGTGGCGGGGGCCGAACATCTCCGGATGCGTTCCCCACGCGTGCGTCCTGGTCGCTTCCGGCAACCCGTTTCCCTCGTTAATGGCGGTCCGCTCCCGGCCCGAGCAGGATCCGTCCCGGACGGGCCGCCGTGATCTTTCCCGCGTCGACGACGAGAACCCCGTTGACGGCGACGTAGGGGAACCCGGACGAATAATGCACGGGATCCGTGAACGTCGAGTTGACCTTCACCTTGTCGAGGTCGAACGCGACGACGTCGGCCGCCATCCCGGGCCGCAGGAGGCCGCGATCCCAGAGGTGAGCGCGCGAGGCGGACAGGGCCGTCATTTTCGCGACCGCCGTCTCGAGCGGCAGGACCTTGTCGTCGCGGACGTACTTCGCGAGGATGCGGGCCGTGGACGCCCACCCGCGCGGATGCGATTTCTCCTGCGAGAAGATCCCGTCCTCGGCTTCCGCGGAGGAATCGGTGCAGAAGGCGACCCACGGATCCTGCAGGGCCGCCTTCACGTCGTCCTCCGACATGATGAACGTGATGCAGTAGGAGTTCGCGCGGTCCGCGATGACGAGGTCCATCAGCGCGTCGACCGGGTCCTTCTTCTCCTCTTCCGCGATCTGCGCGATCGTCTTCCCCTCGTCCTTTTTGAGCGACGGATCGATCACGGTGGTGACGAGGACGCCCGTCGGTCCGCCGGCTCCGAAGTACTGGTTCTCCCATTCGTCGGTGTCCTTCAACATCTCCTCGCGGGCGCGCCGGCGGAGCGCCGGGTCCTTCAGCCGCGCGAGCTCCCGGTCGCGCCCTCCCTCGCGCATCCACGGCGGGAGGCACGCGTCCAGGCCGTTCTCCGCCGCCGTCCAGGGGTACTGGTTCGCCGCGACGTCGAGGCCCTGCGCGCGCGCCTCGCGCAGCCGTTCGAGCGCGTGCGGCATTCGGCCCCAGTTGCGCTTGTCGGCCGTCTTGAAGTGCCAGATGTTCGCCGGAATGTTCGCCTCGCGGGCGATCCGGAAGACCTCGTCCATCGAGGCATCGATGCGGTTGCCTTCCGAACGCTGGTGCGTGAAATACGTTCCGCCCCGCTGCGAGGCGACGCGGGCCATCGCGATGATCTCTTCGGTCGAGTTGTAGATGTCGGGCACGTACTGGAGGGACGTCGAGACTCCGAGCGCTCCTTCCTTCATCGCCTCGCCGACGATCGATTCCATCTTCGCGAGCTCGGCGGGCGTGGCCCGGCGGTTCTCGGTGCCGATCACGAGCTGGCGGACGGTGCCGAGGCCGACGAACGTCCCGAGGTTGATCGCGGAACCCTTCTTCCGGAACGCGTCGAAATAACCCGTGAGCGTCGTCCAGTCCGGCCGCACGCCGTAGTGCTTCCAGACGTCCTCCTGCTCCGCGATCAGCTTCGGCGTCGTCGGGGCGATCGACTGCCCTTCTCCCGTCACCTCCGTCGTGATCCCCTGGGTGATTTTCGACGCGGCGCGCGGGTCGACGAGGACGTTGTATTCGGACTGCCCGAGGAGATCGATGAATCCCGGCGTCACGACGAGCGAGCGGGCGTCGATGCGGCGCCTCGCCGCCGATTTCCTCCGGCCGGAAAGGGGGCCGACGGCGGAGATCTTTCCGCCGCGGATCGCGACGTCCGCCCGGAAAGAGGGGCCGCCGGTGCCGTCGACGACGAGGCCGCCTTCGAAAACGACGTCGTCCGGAGCCGCCGCGGGCGGCGGCGCCGCGCCGGTGAGAAGGAGAAGAGCCGCCGCGGGGGCGGCGAAGAACACCCATCGTTTCATCGTGATTACTCCCGGCGGTAATCTAGCACCGGAGGAGATGACGATGAATCGGACGTTCGCCTGCGGTCTCGCCGCCATGTTGCTTTCCCTCGCGGCCGCCGTCCCTCCGGCGGCCGGCGCCGATCCCGTCCCGGCGTCGCGGCCGGTCGCGCGGATCTGGCGCGGTCACGTGCGATCCGCCGAAGCCGACGCCTACCAGAAGTATCTCGACGAGGCCGGAGTCGCGAAGATCCGGAAGATCGCGGGAAACACGGGCGTGCAGATGTTTCGCCGGGAAGAGGGGACGACGACGGAATTCGTCGTGATCTCGTACTGGAAGACGGCCGCCGACATCAAGAATTTCACCGGCCCGGACTGGGAGAAGGTGCACGCGCTGCCGGACGACCCGAAGTTTCTGGTGCCGCCGGAGGCGACCGTCGCGCACTACGAGGTCGTGGAAGACAAGTAGGAAATCGAATCGCGAGTCGGGAATCCGCGGCGCCTGACTCGTGACTCGTGATTCGCGGACTCGCGACCGCGCCGTCAGGCGCCCGACCGCGCCGCCAGGCGCCCGACTCGCGACTAGGTGGCGTACCTCTCCATCGCCTGTCGAACGGCGGCCATGGCTTCCTTCGCATCCCCTCGTCCGGTCGTCCGCGTCTTCTCGCCGCGCAGGCGGTGATAGGCCTCGAAGAACGTCGCGATCTCGTCGAAGATCCGTCCCGGCACCTCGGTGGTGTAGATCCGGTCCTCGTGCTCCCCCTCGGGCGAGGCGATGATCCGGTCGTTCGCGTCGCCGTCCGACTCCATGCGCAGAATCGCGCGCGGACGGGCGAGCACGACGCACCCGCAGAACAGCGGCTCCTCCATCAGGACGATCGCGTCGAGGGGATCGCCGTCCTCCGACCGCGTCCGCGGCAGGAAGCCGTAGTTCCACGGAAACGCGAAACCGGGCGGGAGGACCTTGGTCAGACGGAAGAGCGCGAGGTCCTCGTCCC
Source organism: Thermoanaerobaculia bacterium (assembly GCA_035717485.1). Lineage (NCBI taxonomy): Bacteria > Pseudomonadati > Acidobacteriota > Thermoanaerobaculia > Thermoanaerobaculia bacterium. The sequence goes on from DASTIQ010000109.1 coordinate 12,766, forward strand.
ACTTGTACTTGTTGCGGTTGCCCTTCGGCGTGTCGATGACGATCCGCAGCCGCCCGTCCTCGTCGACCGGGTCGAAATCGCGCGCGAAGTCGGTCATGAGGGATATTCTCCGCGATCCGGCGGGGAGTTTGCATCGGCCGGAGGGGGAGGGCGCCGTGGATCAGATCACCCTGAACGAGTATCTCCTCGAGGAGCAGCGCGCCCATGCCGACGCGACGGGGGAGCTGACCGAGCTCCTGAACCGCGTCGCCCTCTGCGGGAAGATCATCGCGCAGCGCCTGCGCCGGTCGACGTTGACCGGCGACACGGGCTACGCCGCGACCTCGAACGTGTACGGCGAGCGCCAGGAGAAGCTCGACGTCTTCGCCAACGACGTCTTCCTGCGGCACCTCCGGTACGGCGGGATCGTCTCGATCGCCGCGTCCGAGGAGCTGGACGAGCCGAAGGTCTTCGAGCGCGACGGGGGAGGCCACTACACGGTCTGCTTCGACCCGATCGACGGCTCGCAGAACCTCGACGTCAACGGCACGCTCGGGACGATCTTCGGGATCCGCCGCCGCCGCGGCCCGAAGGAACGCGACCACGGGCTCCTCACTTCGGGGCGCGACCAGGTCGCCGCGGGATACCTCCTCTATGGACCGGCGACCGAGATCGTGATCGCCGCCGGCGGAAAGGTCGCGATCTTCACGCTCGACGACTCGGGGGAGTTCTTCCTCTCCAAGCCGAACGTGCGCCTGCCGCCGCGCGGCCGGCCCTATGCCGTCAACGAAGGGAATGAGTCGCGCTGGAGCGAAGCGACGCGCCGCTACGTCGAGTGGCTGAAGACGCCGGATCCGAAAACCGGCGACGGGCACGCGACGCGCTATTCGGCGTCGCTCGTGGGCGACTTCCACCGGATCCTCCAGCAGGGCGGCGTCTATCTCTATCCTGCCGAGCCTTCGGATCCGAAAACGCCGAACGGCAAGCTCCGCGTTCTCTACGAGTGCCATCCGCTCGCGTTCGTCGCCGAGGCCGCCGGCGGCCGCGCGTCGACCGGTTCGGGCGCCGTCCTCGACGTCGTCCCCGACGACGCTCATGCCCGCTGCCCGCTCGCGATCGGCTCGACGGAAGAGGTCGATCGCTACGAGCAGTTCGTGGCGGGGAAGGCGTAAGCCTCGGGGGGCCGTCCGGGTTGACAGGGTGGGCCTCGGCCGCTATCGTTAGCGGTCCGTTTGATCTTTTCCTCAGTAGCTCAATGGCAGAGCATCCGGCTGTTAACCGGAGGGTTGTAGGTTCAAATCCTACCTGAGGA
>DASTIQ010000110.1 GCA_035717485.1 Thermoanaerobaculia bacterium
GTCCCGGAGCGTCGAAGAGACGGCGCTGACCTTGCCCCGCCACTCCCGTCCGGGAAGGCCGTCGAACGTCGCGGTCAGCTCCTGGCCGGGCGCGATCTTCGGAAGATCGGGCTCGTCGACCCGCGCCCGGACCCGGCGGCGGGCGGGGTCGGCGACCGCGGCCACGACCTGTCCCGCCTCGACGCGTTCCCCCGTCTTCCGCGGCAGGCCGTAGACGACCCCCGCCGACGGCGCCGTGACGACGAGCCGGGCGACCCGCGCTTCGAGGTCCGCGGCGGAACGGCGGGCGAGCGCGAGGCGCGAACCCGGCCGGTCGGGAGCGAGAGCCTCGAGCCGGGCGCGCGCGGAAGCCAGCCGCGACCGGGCCTCCGCGGCGGCCGCCGAATCGGCGTCGCGGGCTTCCGCCGTGATCGCCCCCGATCGAAGCAGGCGCTCGTCGGATTCCACGGCCCGCGCGCGGCGCGTCGCTTCGACGTCGAGGGAAGGAATCTCCGCGGCGGCCGACGCGCGCTCGACATCGAGAGCCTCGGCTTCCCCGCTCGCTTCCCGCGCCTGCCGTTCGAGATCGGGCGCCGAAAGCCGGACGAGCACCTCTCCCGCGGTGACGCGGGCGCCGTCCCGGACGAGAATCTGGTCGACCGACGCCGCTTCCGGCGCCCGGCGCTCGCCGCCCGGCTCCGGCTCGAGCGTCCCGTCGCACAGGACCGGGATCGTGATGTCGTGTCGCCGTGCGACCGCCACTCCGGCGAGCGTCCCCTTTCGACACGCCGGCCCGGCCAGGAAAGCGAGGCCCAGGAGGGAGATCGCTTTCGGAACGCGTCCGAATGCGGACGGACGCGAGCGGAACGCCCCGGCGCGCCGCCGGCGGAAGAAACGGGGAGGTCGCGCCGGGAAGGCGCGCTGTCGCTCTTCGATCCCCCGATTCTATCGGCTTGCCGCCGAGACGGCGGCGCCCAAACCGATCGCCGCCGGCCGCCGTACAAAGGTACGGAACGCCGTGTGCATAAGGGTGGGAGCGGTGCGATGGAAGACGGGGACGAGAAGGAGCAGACCGGCGACGTCAAACCCTTCCGGTCCCGGTGGGTCCCGGTGGCGATCACGGTCCTGGCGGTCGCCTCCGTAGCCGCCGAGATCTGGGGGGTCGTTCGCGGTCTGTCGCTGATCATCGCCCGCTGAGGGCGCCGATCCGCCGCGGAGCCTTCTCCCCTTCCGAACCGCCGATCTCTCACGGAGTGAGGATCGAGTTCCCCCCGCGCTCCCGGGTGAAGGCGGGCCGCCGGATCGCCCGGGCGCGCTATTCTTCGAAACGCCATGTCCCGCGAGCCGGATTCGATCGGCATCCTCCTCTCCCTCTACGACCGGGCCTACGACCGGCGGTCATGGCACGGCCCGAACCTGCGCGGCTCGCTGAGAGGGCTTTCCGCGCGCGAGGCCGCGTGGCGGCCGGGACCGGAGCGGCACAACGTCTGGGAGATCGCGGTCCATGCCGCGTACTGGAAATACGTCGTGCTCCGCGCGTTGACGGGGGGAAAACGCGGCGCGTTCGGCCGCAAGGGATCGAACTGGTTCCGGCTGCCCTCGGATTCCTCGGAGGGAGCCTGGAAGGCGGACCTCGCGCTCCTCGACGCCACCCACCGGGCGCTGCGCGAGGCGATCCGAAAAGTCGATCCCGGAACGCTCGACCGCCCGCTCCCCGGAAAGAAGACCACTCGCGGCGAGCTCATCTCGGGAGCGGCCGCGCACGACCTGTACCACGCCGGGCAGATTCAGCTGATCAAACGCATGGCGCCGCGCGAGCACGGCGCCGGGAGGAGACGATGAACCGGAACTACGTGCTCTTCAACCTGAAGGAAGCGGAATCCGCGCTCGCCGCGACGATCCGGCGGCTCGAGACGGAGAACGAATTCGACGAGGAGTCCCTGCTTCGCTCGATGATGCATATCTACCTCCACGTCAACACCGCGTGGAACGCGCGGCACGCGACCGCGGAAGAAGCCCGGGAGTGCTCCCCGACGAACTTCCGGGAGTGGCATCACTTCCCGAACGACATCGCGATGGCGACGAAGTAGACGGTCCCGAGTCGCGAGTCGGCGAGTCGCGGGTCAGGAGTCACAAGTCCCGTGTCGCGGGTCGCGGGTCAGCGCCTGAAGGGCGCTGGCCGAGACCCCGCCCAACTCACGACTCTTCGACTTGCCACTACGCCTTCGGATGGGATTTCCGGTAGACCTCCATCAACCTCGCCGCGTCGACGTGCGTGTACTTCTGGGTCGTCGACAGGGACGCGTGGCCGAGGAGCTCCTGGATCGATCGCAGATCGGCGCCCGCCGAGAGGAGATGGGTCGCGAACGTGTGCCGCAGCGCGTGCGGAGAGATCCGGTCCGGCAGGCCGGCCTCCCGGAGACGGCGCTTCAGGATCCGGGCGACGGAGCGCGTCGTCAGGCGTCCGCCGCGGTGATTGACGAAGAGCGGCTCGGCGTCGGCCCCGACGTCCCCTCGCGTTTCCGCGGCCGCGCGGAGCGCCGCGCGGGTCGGGAGATACGCGCGGAGCGCCTCGGCCGCCGGCTCCCCGTAGGGAACGATCCGTTCCTTCCCTCCCTTTCCGAGAACGCGCGCGAGCCGCTGGCCCGCATCGAGATCGTCGAGGCCGAGCCCGGCGAGCTCCGAAACGCGGAGCCCCGTGGCATAGAGCATCTCGAACATCGCCCGATCGCGCTCCGGGAAAGGATCGCCTTCCCCCTCGGCGCCGAGGAGTCGTTCCGTGTCGGAAAACGTGAGCGCGCGGGGAAGACTCTTCGGCTGGCGCGGCATCGGAACGGACGCCGCCGGATTCGTCGCGCACCAGCCGGATCGGCAGGCCCACTGGAAGAGGGACCGGATCGCCGAGAGATGCCGGGCGAGCGACCGGCTCGAGAGCTTCGCGCGATGGAGCGCCGCGACGTGCGCCCGAACCGCGAGCGTGTCGACTCGCTGGATCGGCGTCTTCGCCGCGGGAACGTTGGCGAACTCGTTTTCCCAGAAGTCGCGGAACCGCGCGAGGTCGGCCGTGTACGCCCGCACCGTCTGGGGGGAGAAGTTCCGCTCGAGCGCGATCGCGCGCAGGAACTCCGTGATCGCGGCCGAGAGGGTGCGGGACATCCTTCTTTCCAAAGTACACCTTTCGTCAATCGAATGGCGGACGCCGGCGGACCCGTGCTACCCTCCCTTCGTCCTCAGCGCCCCTCCCGCGGCGCCCTTCATCCCTCCGGGAAGGATGGATGATGAAAACGCCCGCGCTCCTCTCGATCCTCTCGTTCGGCTTCGCTTTCGGGGCTCCGGCCGCCGGCGCGACGCTCTCGATCGAACCCGATCCCTATGTTTCCTCGGATCACGTGACGATCTGCCGGGTCGTCGCGCGGAACGACTCCGCCCATACGCTCGACGGCCGCTCGATCGGCTTCGAGGCGCAGGCGTTCGAAAACGGCGTCCTGGTGATGCGGGAGAAAGGGCGATTCTCCGGCGCGATCGCTCCGGGGGAGACGGCGGAGACGCGCATCGGTTTCAACGGCGTCTTCACCGACGTCCGGATCGAGCCCGCCGCGGCGAAGGACGCCCGCGGCGGCCGGCGGAAAGGATCGGGGCGGGCTAAGAAGAGCTCGCGAGCATCCGCCCGGGCGAAGCGGAGGAAATGAGGCCGGCGGGAGGGGGCGGGGCGGAGAGCCGGTGGAACGACGTTGCGCCGCATCCGCGCATCCCGACCGCGGCATAGAATCGGCCCGGAGGTGCACTCCATGAGGACCATCGCCCGGACGTTCGTCGCTCTCGCCCCGCTCGCGTTCCTCGCCGCCTGCTCGGGATCGAAATCCTCGTCGCCGGCAACCACGACGCCGCACGCGGGACCCACCGCCGTCGCGACGATCGAGGGTCGAAGCGGCAGCAGCCTCACCGGGACGGCGACGTTCGTCCAGAACGGCGACGCCGTCCACGTCTCGGTCGACGTGTCGAAGGCGCCGCAGGGAGTCCACGCCGTCCACCTCCACGAGAAGGGCGACTGCTCGGCGCCCGACGCCACCTCGGCGGGAGGACACTTCAACCCGATGCACATGGAGCACGGCTCCCCCGACGCCCCCGTCCACCACGCCGGCGATTTCGGCAACATCCTCGTCGGGGAAGACGGCCACGGGCACCTCGAGCTCGACACGGCGATGCTGACCGTGCTTCCCGGCGATCGCTCGGTCGCGGGGCGCGCCGTCGTCGTCCACGCCAAGGAAGACGACATGCACACCCAGCCGACGGGCAACGCGGGCGGCCGGATCGGCTGCGGGGTCGTGGCGGAAAAGACGGCGGCTTCCCTGAAGTAAAGGAACCTCGCGGAGGCGCCGCCCGCCGGCGCCGGCGTGCTATCGTCTTTTCGAATGCGCCGTTCGATCGGTTTGATCGCGCTCCTCTCGGTTCTCGCGGCGTCCGAAGTCCGCCTGCCCGCCGCGCGCGCGTCTTCGATGCCGTGCTGCCGGGGCGGGGCCGCCATGGCGTGCTGCCTTCCCGGGCCCGGCTGCGCCGTCCGGAGCTGCCCGGCGGAAGATCGCGTCGCGGCGGCTCTCCCGGGCCTTCCGCCGGCGCTGATCGAAACCGCCTCGGCCGATGGCGCTGGCCTTCCCCCGTCGGAATTCGTTCGTCCGTCCGCGGGCTCGCCCCGAGCCCGGGTTTCCCCTCCCCCCCGCCGGCCGCCCCGCGCCTGAGGCGCCGCCGCCGCGGACCTTCGCGTCCGAAAACGACGAACCCGGATCCGAGGAGTGACTCGATGAAGTCTCGCGTTCCCGTTCTCCTTCTTCTCGCCGCCGCGCTGGCCTTCCCCCGCGAAGGGCGGGCGAGCTGCGGCTCCGCGACCTGTCCGATCGATCCGCAATCGCTGAACCTCCCCTACCCGGGCCAATGGACGCTCGACCTCTCCTTCCAGTACATCGACCAGGACCGGCTCT
>DASTIQ010000111.1 GCA_035717485.1 Thermoanaerobaculia bacterium
CGGCGCGCCGCCGCGGCCCACTCTCGCGGGCTCGCTTCCCCGGACTGGACGGCGCGACAACGGGCCGACCGTCTATCTGCTCCAGCCGGACGGGACGCTCAAGGCCGCCCGCGTGCATCCCGGGATCACCGACGGGCAGTACACCGAAATCCGGCCCGACGACCTGAAGGAAGGGGACCTCGTGGTGACGGGTCTGGTGACCGCGAAGGCCGAAGCGCAGTCGGGTCCGCGCATGAGATTCTGATGGCGCGGGAAGTCATCCGCGTCTCCGATCTGGTGAAGATCTATCGCATGGGCGACGTCGAGGTGCGGGCCCTGGACGGCGTCTCCCTGGCGGTCGCCGAAGGGGAGTTCGTCGCGGTGATGGGCTCTTCCGGTTCCGGCAAGTCGACGTTCATGAACATCATCGGATGCCTCGACCGGCCGACCTCGGGGAGGTACTGGCTCGACGGCGAGGACGTCTCGGAGCTCTCGCGCGACGAGCGCGCGGAGATCCGGAACGCGAAAATCGGGTTCGTCTTCCAGTCCTTCAATCTCCTCTCGCGGACCTCGGCCCTCGAGAACGTGGAGCTCCCGCTCCTCTACGCGCGCGACACGCACGCGGCCGATCACCGGGCGGAGAAGGCGCGGCGCTGTCTCGCGATGGTGGGGCTCACGGGGCGGGAACACCACCTCCCGAACCAGCTCTCCGGGGGCCAGCAGCAGCGGGTGGCGATCGCCCGCGCGATGATCAACGATCCGGCGATCGTGCTCGCCGACGAGCCGACGGGAAACCTCGACTCGCGCACGTCGGAAGACGTCATGGCGGTGTTCCAGGCGCTCAACGCCCGGGGCAAGACGATCGTCCTCATCACCCACGAGCCGGACATCGCCCAGTTCGCCCGCCGGACCGTGGTCTTCAAGGACGGCCGCGTCCTTTCGGACGGGCCGGTCGATCAGAGGCGGGCCGTCGCCGCCGAGACGGCGGCCGCCGGAGGAACGACATGAAGCGGTTCATGATGATCCTGAAGGTCGGCCTGCAGGCGATCCTGCGCAACAAGCTCCGGTCCGCGCTGACGATGCTCGGGATCATCATCGGCGTGGGTTGCGTGATCGCGATGATCGCGATCGGCTCCGGAGCGTCCCGGTCGATCCAGTCCCAGATCCAGTCGCTGGGGTCGAACTTCATCATGATCTTCCCCGGGGCCTCGACCCAGGGGGGCGCGCACCTCTTCAGCGACCAGTCGATGCTGACGGAGGACGACGCCAACGCGATCAAGGCGGACTGTCCGTCGGTCGCGTACATGTCCCCCGTCGTTCGTTCGAGCGGGCAGATCGTCGCGGGAGAGTCGAACTGGGGAACGCAGATCCAGGGAGTCGGCGTGGAGTGGCCTCTGGTTCGCACCTGGAACACCGTCGAAGGCGGTTTCTTCACCGATTCCGACGTCCGCGCTTCCGCAAAGGTATGCGTCCTCGGCGGGACCGTGGCCGACAATCTCTTCCCGGCCGGCGGAGCGGTCGGGCAGACGGTGCGGATCAAGAACGTTCCCTTCAAGGTCGACGGCGTGCTCGAGAAGAAGGGCGGCTCCATGATGGGCGACCAGGACGACCTGGTCGTCGTGCCGTACACGACCGCGATGAAGAGGCTCACCGGGAAGAACAAGCTGAACGTGATCTACGTGTCGGCGACGTCGGTCCAGACCGTCGCGCAAGCCCAGAGCGAAGTCGAGGCCCTTCTCCGGCAGCGCCACCATCTCGGGCCCGGTCAGGACTCGGATTTCACGATGCGTTCGCAGCAGGAATTCGCCGCGATGTCGGAGCAATCGTCCAAGACCCTGTCGATGCTCCTCGCCTCCGCCGCGGCGATCTCCCTTCTCGTGGGCGGGATCGGCATCATGAACATCATGCTCGTCTCGGTCACCGAGCGGACGCGCGAAATCGGGATCCGGATGGCGATCGGCGCGAAGGGGAGCCACGTGCTGGTCCAGTTCCTCATGGAAGCGATCACCCTGGCGGTCTTCGGAGGCCTCATCGGCGTGGGGCTCGGCGTCGGAGCGTCGACGGTCGTCTCGAAGAAGGCGAATCTCCCCGTTCACATCGCTCCGGAATCGATCCTGCTGGCGTTCGGGTTCGCGGCGGCGATCGGGATCTTCTTCGGGTTCTACCCGGCGCGGAAGGCCTCGCGTCTCGATCCCATCGACGCGCTGCGGTACGAGTAGACGAGAGCGTCGGGACGCGGGTCCTGGCGCCGTGCCGCCCGCCGGGGCCGCCCGGCGCATGGTGAGGAGGGGCTGCAGGGACGGTGCGCGTCGGGGCGGTCCCCGGCGGGACGACACGGCGCCACCCGCGCATAGAGCAGGTTCCGAGAGCAGAGATTTCTTCATCGAGCCGCTCGGGGCGCGGTTGAACCGCTCCGAACGGGGTGTCTGGAGGATGCGGTGCTTCGCACCGCGGCTGATCCTCTGAGCGGGTTGTACCCGGCGCGGAAGGCCTCGCGTCTCGATCCGATCGACGCGCTGCGGTACGAGTAGCGGGGAGCGCCGGGGGCGCGGGTCCTGTCGCCGCGCCGCCGCCGGGCCCGCCCGTTCTGACGCGCGCGTTTCCTCCGGTTCTCACCGAATTCCCTTGCCCCCGTTCGGAGCGGCGGCGACAATGCCGCGATGACCCGCGCGATCGCCGTCGCGGCGCTCCTCTCGTTCCTCCGGATGCTCGTCGCGTACGGGTTCGCGCTCGCGTTCGCGATCGTCTACGGGGTGACGGCGGGCCGTTCGAAGCGCGCGGAGCGGGTGATGATCCCGGTCCTCGACGTCCTGCAATCGGTGCCCGTGCTCGCGTTCTTCCCGGCGGCGGTGTATTTCTTCATCGCCCTGACGCGCGGCGGCCGGATCGGCGTCGAGATGGCCGCCGTGTTCCTGATCTTCACCGGGCAGGCGTGGAACATGGCGTTCGGGGTGTACGAAGCGGTGACGACGCTGCCGTCGGATTCCTCCGAGGCCGTCCGCGCGTTCGGGCTCTCCCCGTGGCGCCGATTCCGCCGGCTGGAGCTGCCCGCCGCCGTCCCGAAGCTCGTCTACAACTCCATCCTCTCGTGGGCGGCGGGCTGGTACTTCCTCGTCGCGTGCGAGATCATCTCGATCGGCAAGAGCTCCTACACGCTGCCGGGGCTCGGATCGTTCATTCAATCCTCCATGGAGGCGGCCGACATCCCCGGAATGCTGGCCGGAATCGGCGCGCTCGTCGCGATCGTCGTTCTCCTCGACGTCCTCGTCTGGCGGCCGCTCACCGTCTGGGCGGAGAAGTACCGGTTCGAGTTCACGGCCGGGATCGTCGGAGAGAGCCGGCTCTTCGATGCCTACCGCGCGTCGGGCCTGGCCGCCCGGATGGGCGCCTTCTGGGGCGCCGTGTGGTCGGCGGCGGACCGCCCGATCGAACGGCTCGAGCGCGTCCCGGCGGATTCGCCCCGGGGGCGGCTGCGCCACGCGTTCGCGATCTTCGCGCGGACGCTCTTCCTCCTCGCGGCCGGAGCGGCGGCGCTCGCGCTCCTCGTGCTCGTCGCGGCCTATCTGCGTCCGCCGATCCCGGCGGAGGCGGCGAAGATTCCGGCGGCGCTCTTCTTCTCCTTCCTGCGTCTGCTCGTGGCGTACGTCATCTCGCTCGCCTGGACCGTTCCGCTGTCGCTCTGGGTCGGGGAGAACGACCGGGTGGCGCGGATCGCGACGCCGATCGCCGAAGTGGCCGCGTCCATTCCCGCGACGGCCTTCTTCCCGCTGATCGTCTTCCTCGTCGTGCGCGCGCTCGGAAGCGTGAACCTGGCCGCGGTGCTCCTCGTCCTGACGGGGATGCAGTGGTACATCCTCTTCAATGCCCTCGCGGGGGCACGGCAGGTGCCCGGCGAGATGAAGGAAATGACGAGGGCGTTCGGGCTGCCCTTCCGCCGCCGAGCGCGCCTCGCGATCCTGCCCGCGATGGCGCCGTCGCTCGTCACGGGAAGCGTCACCGGCTGGGGCGGGGGGTGGAACGCGCTCATTCTCTCCGAATACGTCACCTACGGGCACCGGGTCTACGAGGCGCGGGGGATCGGCCAGCTCCTCGTTCGAGCGACGGTCTCCGGCGACACGCGCCTCCTCGTGTGGTCGATCGTCTCGATGGTCCTCGTGATCGGGCTCCTGAACCGCTTCGTGTGGAGGAGACTTTACGCGGTGGCTTCCGTAAAATTCCGAATCGATGCTTGAGCCCGCGGTTGCCCGGACGGGAGAGCCATCGGCCGGCAGGACGAAACGTCCCGTCGCCGTCTCGGTCCGGTCGGTGACGAAGGAATACGAGCTGCCGACGGGACCCCTCGTCGTGCTCGAGAACGTGTCGTTCGAGGTCTCGGGGGGAGAGTTCCTCGCCGTCGTCGGACCCTCGGGCTGCGGAAAATCGACGCTGCTCCGGATCATGGCGGGACTCATCCCGCCGACGTCGGGCGAGGTGCTCTACAACGGCGAGCCTCAGCGGGCGGTCAACCTCGACTGCGCGATGGTCTTCCAGTCGTTCGCCCTGCTGCCGTGGCTGACGGTGATGGAGAACGTCGAGATCGGCCTCGAGGCCCGCGGTCTCCCCTCCGACGAACGGCGCCGGCGGGCGAATTTCTACATCGACAAGGTCGGACTCGACGGCTACGAGGAGGCGTACCCGCGGGAGCTCTCCGGAGGGATGAAGCAGCGCGTCGGCTTCGCGCGCGCGCTCGCGGTCGAGCCCCAGGTCCTGCTGATGGACGAGCCGTTCTCGGCGCTCGACGCCCTGACGACGATCAACCTGCGGGAGGAGCTGATCGACCTCTTCCGGGATCCCGAGATCCGCATCTCGATCGCGGTGCTCGTCACCCACACGATCGAGGAGGCGGTCGAGCTCGCCGACCGGGTGATCGTGCTCTCGTCGCACCCGGGGCAGATCGTCACCGACCGGCGGATCGAACTCCCGCGGCCCCGCGACCGCCGCGACGCCGCTTTCAACGAGATCGTCGGCGAGATCTTCGCGCTGATCACCTGAGATGAAGGACAAAGAGGAAACCCCCGCCGTCCCCTTCGACATCGAACCGGTGCCCGTGTGCGGCATCTCCCGGGTGCTCGGCCTCCTCGAGACGCTCGACGACCGGGGGGGGCGCGAGCCGATCGGCCGCCTGACGCGCGACCTCCACATCGAGTTCGGCGAGCTCCTGTCCGTGGTGAAGGCGGCCGAGATGCTGGGACTCGTCGATACCCCCGGGACCGACGTCGTGCTCCAGCCCGCCGGGAAGCGGACGATGGAGCTGCCGATGAACGAGAAGAAGAGGACGATCCGCGAAAAGATCCGGAAGCTGCCGCTCTTCGCCGCGATCGAAACGCTCCTTCGGCGCCAGGAGGAGGGCCAGCTGCCCAAGGACGTCCTGCTCGAGGAGCTCGCCGTCTGGCTTCCGGACGAAAACCCGGAGACGATGTTCAAGACGATCGTGAACTGGGGCCGCTACGCGGAGCTCTTCGCGTACGACGCCGACGAGGAGCGTCTCTCGCTCGACGCCGGCTAGTGGTCGGCCGGATCTGGGAGATCGCCGTCGATCCGGGCCGGGCCGGGGAATTCGAAGGGTTCGTGGGCGAGTGGGCGCTTCCGATGGTCCGCGGACGGATGGGCTGCTCCGCCGTCCACGTGCTCCGCGACGCGAATACGCCCGGGCGGTACGTGTGGATCACCCTCTGGCTTTCCCGCAAGGCGCTCGCCGTCGCGGCGGCCTCGCCGGAGTGGGAAGAGGCCCGGCGTCGATTCGCGCGGTTCGGCGTCTCGTTCGACCTCGAGGAGGCGCGGCCGCTCGAGGCGGTCGCGTCGTTCCGCGGCGGGGAGGACGGCTGAAGCGTCCCCGGCTCGACGAGTGGATGGTCGAAACGCACGCGGCGGGGTCGCTCCCCGCGGCGCGCGGCCTGATCCTCGCCGGGAGGGTCTCGATCGACGGGCGGCGCGCCGACAAGGCGGGGGAGCGGGTCCCGGAGGGCGCGCGGGTCGCCGTCGCCGAGAAGGAGCACCCGTACGTTTCCCGGGGCGGGGTCAAGCTCGCGGCCGCCCTCGACGCCTTCGCGATCGACTGCCGCGGAAAGACGGCGCTCGACGTCGGCGCTTCGACCGGCGGATTCACCGATTGCTTCCTCCGCCGCGGCGCGGCGAGAGTGCACGCCGTCGACACGGGCCGCGGACAGATCGACGCGCGGCTGCGCGCCGACCCGCGCGTCGTCCTGCACGAGCGGACGAACGCGCGGACGCTCGACGCGGCGGCGATTCCGGAGCCGATCGACGTCGCCGCGGTCGACGTCTCGTTCATCTCCGCCCGGAAAGTCCTCCCCGCGGTGGCGGCGCGGCTGGCGCCCGGCGCGCGGCTCGTCGTTCTGGTGAAACCGCAGTTCGAGGCGCGCCGCGAGGAGGTGCGGCCGGGAGGACTCGTGCTCGACGGCACGGTGCGCGCGCGCGTCGTCGAGGAAGTCGCGGCGGCGGCCGAAGCTCTCGGCCTCGAGCGCATCGGGGCCGTGCCGAGCCCGATCGCCGGGGCGCACGGAAACACCGAGGTTCTCCTCGGCCTCGCCCGGCGGCGCTGAAAACGCGTGGAGCCCTTCCGCGTTCCCCGCCGGACTGTTAGAGTTTTCCCGTGAAATCCCTTCCCCGGATCGCGCTCCTCGCCAAGCGGGAGGCGCCGGCGCGGCTCCTCGCCCGGAAACTGGTGGCCGAATTCGCGCGCCGCGGCGCGGACGTGCTCGTCGACGAGGAAACCGCCCGGTCGCTGGGGAATCGCGAGGGCTTTCCGCGTCGGAGGATTCCCCGCGACCGCCGGCTCGTCGTCTCCCTCGGCGGAGACGGGACGCTCCTGTCGGCGGCGCGCGCGGCGGGCGACGGAGCCGAAATCCTCGGCGTCAATCTGGGGACGCTCGGGTTCCTCACCGGCGTGTCGCGCCGGGAGGCGCGGTCGCTCGCCGACGACGTGCTCCGGGACGACTTCGACCGCGACGTCCGCCGCCTCCTCGAGATCACGGTGGCGGAAGCGGGAGTCCGCCGACGTCGCTTCCGGGTCCTGAACGATGCGGTATTGAACCGGGGCGCGCTGTCGCGAATCGCCCGATTCACGCTGCGGTTCGACGGAAAACCGTTCTCGTCGATGCGCGCCGACGGACTGATCATTTCGAGCCCGACGGGTTCGACCGCCTACAACCTGTCCGCCGGAGGGCCGCTGCTCCACCCGCACGTCCAGGGTTTCATCGTCACCCCGATCTGCCCGCACGCCCTCACCCACCGGCCGATCGTGCTTCCGGCGGGAAAGCGGCTCGAGGTGGCGTTCGAAGCGGGCACTCCGGAGGGGATCTATCTCACGCTCGACGGCCAGGAGGGCTTCCGGCTCCCCTCGGGATGCGTCTTGAGCGCGGGCGTCGCGCGGCGGACGGTGACGCTCCTGCGGCGGCCGCAGAGCGATTACTTCGCCACCCTTTCCGAGAAGCTCAACTGGGGCGTGTGAGCGCGCCGGAAGCGCCCCCGCCGCTCGCTCGGATCGCGCCGGCCCGGCTTTTCGGCCTCCTCTTCCTGTTCGCCGCCGCCTGCGGGTATGCCGTCTACCGGTCGGAGAGATTCCAGCGGGCGACGCGGACGTGGATCGTGCGGTCCGCCTCCGCCGCGCTCGAGCGTCCCGTTTCGTTCGATTCCTTCTCCGTGTCGTTCCTTCCGCCGGGAATCGCGATCAAGCAGGTCCGCGTCGCCGGCGCGCCCGGCGAGGCCGCCCCGTTCTTCGAGGCGTCCGAGGCGGTCATCGGCGGCCGGTTCACGCTGATCGGGCGAACCCTCACGATCGGATCGATCTCCCTTTCGCGTCCGCGCGCGCACGTGACCATCTTTCCGGACGGTACGGACAACCTGCCGCCGGGCCTGCGGCGCCGGGGCGGCGGAGGGCTGAAGGTCCGGATCGGGAGGATCGCGGTGACCGGCGGCACCTTCATTTTCGACGAAACCCGCATCCCGCTCGACCTCCGCCTGCACGGGTTCGTGGCGGAACTCGCGGCGGCGGGAGCTCCGAACGCGTTCCGGGGGAGGCTGGGCTGCCGGGTCGCGGGGCTCGCGCTCGGGCGCAACGTCAAGGTCCCGTTCGATCTCGACGCGCGATTCGATCTCGGCGGCGGCCGCCTGCACGTCGACGACCTGTCGATCTCGGGGGCGTTCGGAAGGCTCCACGCGATCGGCGAGATCCCGGATCTCTCGGCTCCGGTCGCGACGGCCTGGGTCGAGGGGAGCTTCGATCTCCTTCCCGTGGAGCGGCTCTTCGCGTTGAAGCTCCCGTTTCGCGGCGCGGGCACGCTCGCCGTCGGCGTGCGCGCGGGAAAGGGGCTGCCGGTCCGGGTCACGGGACGGGCGGCGTTCCCGAAGCTGACGGCCCAAGGGTTCACGTTCGACGACGTCTCGGCGATCGTCACGGCGGGCGCCGAAGGCCTGACCGCGAACATCGAGAAAGGCGGCTTCGACGGCGGCGACCTCGAAGGAGCACTGACGATCTCGCGCTTCGACCGGGCGCCGCAGGACTTCGGTCTCGTCGTGGACGCGCGGCGAATCTCCGTCGAGCGGTTCTTCGGGAACATCGATCTCCCCGGTACCCGGCTCGCGGGCGCAGCGGACCTCGTTCTCGCGCTGCGATGGCGCGGCGGGGACATCGAGCGCGCGGACGGAGCGGCGCGCCTCTCGATCACGCCGGCCGGCGCGGGGGTTCCCCTCTCCGGCGGCGGGCCGGTCGCCGTCCGAAACGGCTTCATCGACTTCGAGAAGGTCCAGCTCCGTTTCCCCGCATCGACGCTCGCGCTCGACGGGGGCTTCGCGCTCGGAGTCTGGAAGCCCCGTTTCCGGTTCGCGATCGCCTCGGACGATTTCCGTTCGCTCGACGCGGTGGCGACGAATTTCTCCCGCGCGATCGCTCGCCGGCCGGTGAATCCGTACGGGCTCGCGGGGTCCGGGACGATCGACGGGACCCTCGGCGGCACCTGGAGCCTTCCGGAAGCGGAGCTCCGGATCGCCGCGGAGAACGCCGAGTACTCGGGACTTCGGCTCGGGACGGTCTATGCCGATGTTTCCGTCGCCGACCAGTCATTTCTTTTCCATCCGCTCCGGAGCTACGACGGCGATTCCCGCCTCTCGCTCTCCGGGACCGTCCGGTACGCCCCGAAACGGGGGAGCCCCGATTTCGCCGTCACCGCCGAAGCCGGCAATTTTCCCGTCGAGCGGGTGCTCAAGTTCTTCGCGCTCGATTTCCCGGTGACCGGCCGGGTCACCGGAACGCTGCCGGTGTCGGGGACGAAGAACGCGATCACGGGAGGGGGGGAGGTCGTCCTCGAGCGCGCCTCCGTCTGGGGCCAGCCGATCGACCGCGTCTCGGGTCGTCTGGATCTCACTCCGGGGACGTTCGCGCTGCGCGCGATCCGCGGACAGGTCGGCGATTCCCTTTTCGGCGGCGAAGGCTCCTACGGCTTCGCGGGCGGGACATTTTCGTTTCGGATCTCGGCGGACGACCTGCCCCTGTCGAAGATCGCGATTCTCTCGGCATCCGAGGACTATTCGGGAGACGTCTCGTTTCACGCCGAGGGGAGCGGCACGCTCGAGCGACCGACGGTCACGGCCCGGCTCCAGACGCGTCGGCTTCGCGTGCTCGGGCGGGAGGTGCCGGAGGCGCTCGCTCCGTCCGCGACGCTGACGGTCGACCGCGGCGCGCTCGACCTCGAGGCGGGGGCCCCCGGCCGCTGGACGCTCCATGCGCGGGGACCTCTGACCGGCCGCGACCGGCGGATCGCCGTTTCGCTCGCCATTCCCGACCTGGCGGTTCTTTCCGCCGTCTTCCCGGCGATCCCCCGGGCGCTCGGGGGCGAGATCGAGGCGGCCGGATCCGTGGAGCTGGCGCCCGATCGATGGGAGATCCGGAACGCCCGCGCGGCCGTCTCGCGGTTCCGGGTCACCTCCGGAGGCGCATCCCTCGCGTCCCGGGAACCGTTCGACGTCGCCTACGGCGGCGGGAGGGTCACCGTCGGGAACGCCGTGCTGGAAGGGCCGGGCACCCGGATCGAAGGCGCCGTCACCGTCGATACCGCGCACGGCGGGGCCCTCGGAGGCTCGGTGAGCGTCGCGGCCGACCTCGGAAACCTCGAGCGGCTCGCCGGATCCGACGCCACGCTCTCGGGCGATCTCCAGGCGCGGCTCACGCTCGCCGGAACGCTCGCCCGGCCGCTCGCGAACGGCCGGGCAACGCTCGCCGCGGGCCGCTACAAGTCCGCCGACTCCCCGTACGTCCTCGACGCGATCGCGGCGGAGGCGTCCTTCGCCGGCGACCGGCTCTCGCTCGACGCGTTCCGGGCGCGCCTCGGGGGGGGAGATCTCTTCGTCACCGGCGACGCCCAGCTGGACGGATACTCCTTGAAGACGTTCCGCCTGGTGGCCCAGGCGCAGAACGTGACTTTCCGGTCGTTCGAGGATCTGAATCTCCAGGCCAATGCCGACCTGACGGCGGTCGGCACTCCGGACGACGCGACCGTCCGCGGGGAGGTCACGCTGATCTCCGGAACGTACACCAAGGATTTCGCGCCCACCCTCGCGAGCCTGTTCGGAAAGGGACGTCCGTCCGCCTACGAGGCCGCCCGGGAAACGTGGCAGGACCGCATCGCTCTCGACGTGCACGTCGTGTCGTCCGCGTCGCTCGAAGTGCGCAACAATCTCGCCCGGCTGACGGCATCCGTCGACCTCCTCGCGCGCGGGACGCTCGCCAACCCGGTGCTGCTCGGGCAGATCACGATCGACGAGGGAGGGAAGATCACGCTGCAGGACGTGAAGTACGAGATCCTCTCCGGCACGATCACCTTCGGCAACCCGTCGCGCACCGAGCCGGTGATCGACGTCACCGCGACCGCCGAGGTCAAGGGATACGCGATCAACGCGCAGGCGGTCGGAACGCTCGGGGGTCGCTCGCGGGTGCAGTTCAACCTGTCGTCCGATCCGCCCCTCTCCAACGAACAGATCGCCAATCTCCTGCTGACCGGGACGGCGCCCGAGAGCGCGGCCGCGAGGGGCGGGGAGAGCACGACGGCGTCGTCGGTCGTCGGAAGCATCGCCGGCCTCGCGATCCGCCCCGTCACTTCGCGGGTCCAGCAGCTCTTCCGCCTCGACCGTTTCCAGGTGGACCCCGTGCTCCAGTCCACGGCGGGGTCCGGCGGCGCGGTGATCACGATCGGCAAGAATCTCTCGAAAGACCTCTCCGTCACGTATTCCTACTCGGCCGAAACGAACGCCCAGTCGATCATCCTCGTCGAGTACCAGATCGACGCGAACAAGGTGCTCCAGGCGAGCAAGGACGAGAACAACGTCTTTTCGATCGGCGTGAAGTTCCGGAAGCGGTTTTGAGGGCTCTGCGCGCGTTCGCGGCGGCGGCGGCGCTCCTCCTCCCGCGGGCGGGCGCCGGCGCCGACCTCCCTCTCTCCGGCCGGACGATCGCGTCCGTCGCCTGGGACGCCGACGGGCCCGTCGACGGCCGGGAGGTCGCGCGGCTGATCGAGCTCCGCGCGGGAACTCCCCTCGACGAGGACGCGATCCGCCGGTCCGTCCAGAATCTCTTCGCGACCGAGCGGTTCGCCAACGTCCAGGTGGAGGGGGATCCGGTTCCGGCCGATCGCGTCGCGATCACCGTCCACCTCTTCCGCTCCTATCGGGTGCAGGCGATCCGCTTCGAGGGGCGGCCCGTCTCCGACGACGCGCTCCGCCGCGCGCTCGGGTATTCCGTGGGCGGACCCTACCAGGAGCCGGAAGTGCAGGAGGGCATCGGACGCCTCGAACGCTTCCTGACGACCGAGGGGTTCTCCGAGGCCGCGGTTTCCGCCCGGACGGAGTTCGACCGGTCGCGGTTCGAGGCCCGGGTGATCTACCGGATCGTCGCCGGCGCGCCGACGAGGCTCGTCGCGCCGATCTTCGACGGGGATGTCGCGCCGTTCTCGGCCTCGAAGCTGATCGCCGTCTCGAAGCTGAAAGCGGGCGACCGCTACCGCGAGGAAAAGGCCCGCAAGGCGGCGCAGACGATCCAGGACTTCCTGGTCGGCGAGGGGAGGCTGAAGGCCGAGGTGCGGCTGATCGGCGTCGACACGCACGGGCAGACCGCGGCGCCGGTCTTCCGCGTCGAGGTCGGGCCGCCGATCGTGTTCGAGACCGTCGGCGTCGAGGAAAAGAAGGTTCGACGCGATTTCCTGAACCTCCTGAAGAACCAGGTCTTCCAGGAAGATCTCCTCATCCGTTACGTGGCCACGCTTCGCCAGCAGTACCAGGAGTCCGGCTACCACCAGGCGAAGGTGGACTACACGATCAACGACAAGACGTCGCCGATCACCGTGACCCTCACGGTCCAGCGGGGGCCCAAGGAATACGTCTCGAAGGTGGTCCTCGAAGGAGTGCGCGGGGTTCCCGAGGACCGGCTCCGATCCCTCCTCCTCACCCGGCCGCGCTCGCTCTTCCACCGCGGGCACCTCGTCGACGCGGTCGTCGCCGACGACCGTGCGGCCGTGGAGGGCTTCTATCGCGTCCACGGCTACACGCAGGCGGAGGCCCTTCCGGCGGAGATCGTTCCGGGACCGCGCACGGGCACTCTCGTCGTCCGCTTCCGCGTGAAGGAGGGTCCACGGACCGAAGTCCGCGCGAGCGACGTCGACGGGGTCACCTTCGGCGATCTCCCGGCGCTCCGCAAGCGTTTGTCTCTCCGCCCGGGGGCCCCCTACAGCGTGCAGAAGGCCGCCGACGATCGCGCGGAGATCCTCGCCTGGTACCGCGACCGCGGCTGGACCTCCGCGGGCGTCGAGACGCGCGTGGCGACGACGCCGGACCACGCCTTCGCGGACGTGACCCAGCTCGTGCGCGAGGGTCCGCGGGAATTCTTCGGCAAGACGATCGTGCGCGGGAACGGCCGCACCCTGACCTCGCGCATCCTGCTCCCGGTCCGCTGGCAGGAAGGCGAGCCCTTTTCGGAGACCAAGCTCCTCGACGCTCAGCGCGACATCTCCCGGACCGGAGTCTTCCAGAAGGTCGAGGCCCGCCGGGCCCTCCCCGATCCCTCGACCTCGGAACGCAACGTGTTGATCGACGTCGTCCCGGGAAAGCCGGTCTCGCTCCTCTACGGATTCGGCTACCAGTACGAGGCGGAGAACGGGGATCAGAGCCCTTACGTTCTCCTCGGAATCGGCTACAACAATCTGTTCGGGTCCCTCCGTTCCATCTCCCTGGAATCCCGATACGCGCCGGAGACGAACCGCGGCCGCGTCTTCCTCAACTACCGGGATCCTTTCTTCTTCGGGGCGGAGGTCCCGCTCGTCGCGTCGATCTTCTACGCGAACGAGCCCATCCAGAAGATCGAGATCCGCCGCTGGGGCGGGTTCATCGAGGCGACGCGCCAGTTGACGACCCGCGTCCGCGTGGGCCTTCGCTACGAGCTCCAGCGGATCGACACGGGGCATGCCGATCCCCTCGAGCTCGCGACGATCGAGCCGTTCAACCGCGACATCGCGGAGCAGACGCTGGGGGGCACGCTCCTCTACGACACGCGCGACGAGATCATCGACCCGCATCGGGGGATCTTTTTCAGCGCCTACGCGAAGAAGGCCTTTCCGTCGTCCCTGTTCGCGGCCGATGCGCGATACGTCAAGGCGTTCGGGCAGCTCTCGGGATTCCTTCCGGTCCTGGGCGGCGTGCTCGCCGGATCCGCCCACGTCGGCAAGGCGTGGGTGCCGGGCGGATGCCTCCTCGACGGCGAGTCGGCTTCGTCGGCCTCGTGCGTTCCCATCGCCGAACGATTCTTCGCGGGGGGGAGAACGTCCAACCGAGGCTTCGGATACGCGGTGGAGGGAATCTCCGAGGAGACGGTCGACTATTCGGTCGTCGAGGTGCCGGTGAAGCCGGGAGACGAAGGGAAGGGCACCTGCCGGGGGATCGATCCCGCGGGAGGGGCGAACTTCAACTGCGATTTCGGGCCGCGCGTCGTCGGAGGTTCGTCCACGGCGGGGTTCAGCGTCGAATGGCGGTTCCCGATCGCCGGCGACTTCGGCGGCCAGGTCTTCTACGACGCGACGCAGGTCTGGGGGGACGGGAGCTACCATCTCGGCATCGAAGGGGATCGCGGGCTCCGCCAGACCGTGGGCTTCGGCGTTCGGTATCTCACCCCCGTCGGCCCGCTGCGGTTCGAATACGGCCGCGTGCTGCATCCGAAGACGATCGACGCACCGCTCCTGCTCTTCGACGAGGCGTCCGGAAACGTCGTCCCGATCGACCACCGGACCGTGATCCAGAAGGAGCCCTCCTACAAGCTGTTCCTGTCGATCGGGTACGCGTTCTGACGGCCGCCGGAGCGACGCTCGCGGGGGCCCGGATCGCAACGCTCCCGGCTGTCCGAGCCTTCCGTTTCTCATTGAATCGAATCGGGATAGCGCTCGCCGGCGGGGACAAAACTGCGGCTTTCATCTAAAATACAAGAAATGCCCTCCCGAGCGGCCTTGTTCGAGCACCCGGAGATCTTCTCGAAGAAGGTCCGGTACGACTATCTCTTCGAGCTCGAGACGTGGATCAAGGCCATCGAGGCGTTCCTCCAGGTGGAGAACCTCCCGCTCTCCGTCGAAGAGCGGGGGCGGGTCGCGATCCGGAACTACGTCGACGAGATCGCGATCGTCCGGGACACGCTGACGTACATCGGCCGGGTCACGCAGAAGCTCCTCGGGGAAGGAAAGGAGGACTTCGCCTCCTTCATCCGGTACCTGGAGCGCCAGATTTCCCCCGGTTCGTTCGACGGTTCCCGGCGCGATCTGCGTCTGGCGCGCGCCGAGGTGGAGATCGCCGAGGCGGCCGAGAAGATCGAGGATTTCGTCCGGGTCTTCGACGAGCTCGCCCGGGCACCCTACATCGGGCACGCGACCTACGTCTCGGCGGGACGGGCGCTCCTGCGCACGCTGCGCGACGATCCGAACCTCGGGGTGTTCTTTCACGAGGACCTGCTCCCGCTCTTCCACACCGCCGACAAGAGGGCGCTCGCCCGGATCGTGGATCGCGTCGCGGACCGCCGCGCGCGCCGCGAGCTCGGAACGCTCTTCGTCGGACTCTTCAAGGGGCTGCATTACGCCGACGTCGCGAGCGCGACGATGGCGCGGGCCGCCTCGCGGCGCCGGACGCTCGTGCTGTTCTCGCGGATCTGGTCGCTCGCGCATTCGCTCTCGGAATACATCCGCACCCGACTCCTCGACCAGGAACCCGCCGATTCCTCCCGCTCCGACGTCCTCGACCGACTGCTCTTCTCGACGGACATGGAGCTCCGCAAGGTCCTCGAAGGGGAGCTCGTCGACGTCGCGCACCTGAAGGAGTCGCGGACGGCGCAGGAACGGATGGAGAACGCGTGCGGGATCCTCCGCGACCTCTTCCAGCAGAACATTCTCGCGCTCGCGGAGGCCTATTCGGGACCCGTCGACGCGCGGCGCATCTTCCCCGAGCACGTCACGCGCCGGCAGCAGTCGCTGCGGCTCCGGGAGGAGCTCTGGGGACTGGTCGTCTCCTGCCGGCGCTTCCAGGAGTCGCCGGACAAGAAGCGGCTGGAGGCGTTCGCGGACGACCTCGCCTCCTTCCGCCGAGGCGCGATGCGCTACCTCATGTTCAAGGACTGGTCGGCGTTCGACCGGTTCTCCAACGGGTTCGCGCGCGACTGCTCGACGAAGACGTTCCTCTCGGCGGCGCACCAGTTCGAGATCTACACGAAGACCCTCATCCGCGAGATCGGGAAGCGGCAGGTCCTCGCCGACGAGCCCTTCACGCCGAAAGGGATGGAGAGGGCGGAGAGCGAGGCGCCGTGACCGCGAAACGCAACGGAAAGGACTTCGAGGCCATCGAGCGCGCGATCGCCGATTTCCGGGCCGGGAAGTTCGTCGTGATCGTGGACGACGAGGACCGCGAGAACGAGGGCGACCTCGCGATCGCGGCGGAGCGGGTGACCCCCGAGGCGATCAACTTCATGGCGCGCGAGGGCCGTGGTCTGATCTGCCTCTCGCTGACCTCGGAGCGGTGCGACGAGCTGGGCCTCCCGCCGATGGTCGAGGACAACACGTCGCCCTTCGGGACGGCGTTCACCGTCTCCATCGAGGCGCGCGGACGGGTCACGACCGGGATCTCGGCCGCGGATCGCGCGGCGACCGTCCGGGTGGCGATCGATCCCGCGACCAAGCCGGCCGACCTCCTGCGGCCGGGCCACATGTTCCCGCTGCGCGCGGCGCCCGGCGGCGTCCTGAAGCGGGCCGGCCAGACGGAGGCGTCGGTCGACCTCGCTCGGATCGCCGGTATGATCCCCGCGGCGGCGATCTGCGAGATCATGAACGACGACGGGACGATGGCGCGTCTTTCCGACCTCCAGCGCTTCGTCGCCCGCCACGATCTCGCGCTCATCACGGTCGCGGACCTGATCCGCTACCGGATGCAGACCGAACGCCTCGTCCGCCGGATCGCCGCGCCC
>DASTIQ010000112.1 GCA_035717485.1 Thermoanaerobaculia bacterium
AAAGACCCAGGAAATACACCGGCGCTTTCAGGACGCTCTCCATCGAGAGCACCGCGCCGATCGAGCCCCCTTCGCGCACGAAGACCGGCTCCTTGCCGAACGCGAACTTCATCGAGGCCTTGATCGCGTCCGCATAGGGTCCGGTGGTCTTCGCGCTGTAGCCGGGAAGGGCGTGCTCCGACCACACCTCGACGTCGGGGTTCTTGGATTTGACGAAGTCCCGCACGAGCTTGGCGATCTTCTTCGGCTTCATGTTCGGGACGAGACGGCACGAGACGATCGCGGTCGCCGTGGGCGGAATGATCGTCTTGACGCCGGGACCCGTGTAGCCGCCCGCGATTCCGTGAACCTCGAACGTCGGCATCAGCCAGAGCCGTTTCATCACCTCGACGGGATCCTCGACGCGGATCGATTTGAGGAGATGGTCCTTCTTGAACTCGCGGGTCGTGAATCCGCACTTCTTCAGGTCCTCGAGCTCCCGCTTCGACGGTTTGACGACGTCGTCGTAGAACCCCGGGATCTTCACGCGGCCGGTCTTGGCGTCCATGCACTGCGCGATCAGCTCGCAGATCTCCGCCTGCGGATTGCGGGCGGCGCCCCCGGTCGTCCCCGAGTGCTGGTCGGTCTGGCCCGTGCGGATCGTGAACCGGAACCCCTGCAGGCCGCGGAGTCCCGCCGGACAGGCGGGATACTTGCGAGAAACCCAGACGGTGTCGCAGACGACGATCGAATCGGTCGCGAAATCGGCGGAATGGTTTCGGATCGTCTGCTCGAAATGAGGCGATCCGATCTCTTCTTCGAACTCCCACAGGAAGTCGATGTTCACGGGCGCGCCCTGATCCGCGGCGTACTTCGCCCCGAAGAGCGCGGAGATCGCGGGCCCCTTGTCGTCCGTCGTCCCGCGGCCGAAGTACGTTTCTCCCTTGCGCGTGAAGCGGAACGGCTCGGTCGTCCAATCGGGGCCGTCCGCGGGCTGGACGTCCAGATGGTTGTAGACCGTCACCGTCGGACGTCCGGCGCCCGCCCGGAAACGCCCGTGGACGAGAGGGTGGCCTCCGGTCTCGTAGACGCGAGCTTCGGCGCCCATCGAGGAGAGGAGGTCGGCCGCCCAGCGCGCTCCCCGGCCCATGTCGGGCTTGTGCTCGGGTTCCACGGACACCGTCGGAATCTCGACGATTTCCCGAAGCGCTTTCTCGAAACGATCCCGGGAACCGTCGGCGTATCGGGCGACGGCCTCTTTGGAGAAGTCAGCGGACATCCTCAGCTCCTTGTCACTTCTTCTTCTTCGGTTTGGGTTTGGCCGCGGGCCGCCGCCGGGGCGGAGCGGTCTTCTTGCGGGGCGCCGCAGGGGACGCCTTCTTCTTCGGCGGCGCTTTCTTCTTCTCCGGTTTCCGGGCTTTGGCGGGCGCGGCCTTTTCGGGCGCCGGAGCGGGCGCCTCCTTCGGCGGCTCGGCGGCCACCGCCGCCGCGCGCGCGGCCAGACGCTTCTATCTCGCGCGTGCCCGCGAAGCGGCCGCCGCGGCCTTTCGTTCCTCCGCGCGCTGCTGGCGCTCTTCGCGGGCGGCCTCGTCGGCCGCCGCCCGGGCCGCCTCCCATTTCGGAAGACGCTCGGCGATCACGCTCGCGAGCTCCCGCTCCGAGTACACCTGCGCCTTCGGGACCCGCTCCTTGAGAAGGTCTTTCCGGTCGTCGAAAACGTGAATGGCGAAGAGCTCGAGGTCGCGCGTGTCCTTCGCCTTGGAGAGATAGTCGGTCGTCTCGAGAGCGTGGGAAGGCGCCCGCGAGAAATCGATCACGATGGCGGCCGGCTTCTCCTTGCGCGCGAGCTCGTAGAACCGCGGCCAGCGGGGCTCCTCGACGATCAGCTCGGCCCCCGATTTGGCCAGCCGGGAGGCCTTGGCATCGCGGGCCTCGCCCGTAAAATGCAGAAAAAGAACCTTCATCGAGCCCTCACTGTCTGTCCGAATCTAATCGTTCCCGGTTCCCGGCGAAAGGGTTATTTTGCGCAAGACGCTGGGAAACGGCGGGAAAACGGGGCGGCACCGGTGCGCCGAACGGCCAGACTAGCACGGGTTCGGAGATCGCCCCGCTTCTCGTTCGCCGGGGCCGACGCGGACCCGGGGCGCCGCTAATCCTCGCGATAATGCGTGCCGCGCGAAATCCGATCCTCCGCGGCGGCCCGCGTCACCTCGAGCGCCGTGTGCACGCCGTTGCGCAGCCCGATCAGCGCGTCCGACATCACCCCGTGCCGGTAGAAATCGTCGATCTCGTGGCGGAGCTCGACCAGGAGCCGGCGGGCGCGCTCCAGCCGCTTCCCCGATCGGACGAGGCCGACGTAGTTCCACATGGTGTGCTTGACCACGAGCCAGTCCTGCGCGACGAGCGCCGGATCGACCGGCTCCGATTCGGGCTGCCACTCGCGGGCGACGAACGACTTCGCGGCCGCCGCCTCCCGCGCTTCCACCGCCGCCGACTCTCCGGCATTCCACCCCCACAACAGCCCTTCGAGGAGCGAGGTCGACGCCAGGCGGTTCGCCCCGTGGACCCCCGTGCAGGAGACCTCCCCCGCCGCGTAGAGGCCGGCGAGCGTCGTCCGGCCGACGAGGTCCACGGCGACCCCGCCGCACGAATAATGCGCCGCGGGAACGATCGGGACGGGCCCCTTCGTCACGTCGTACCCCGCCTCCCGGCAGCGCTCCGCGACTCCCGGGAAATGCTCGCGGATCCATTCCGGCGGCTTGTGCGAGATGTCGAGGAGAACGTTCGGCTGGTCCTCTTCGAGCATCCTCCGGTGGATCGCGCGCGCCACGATGTCTCGCGGCGCGAGCTCGCCGCGCGGATCGTAATCCTTGAGGAAGGGGCGTCCCTGCGCGTCGGTGATGATCGCCCCCGCTCCGCGAAGCGCCTCCGAGAGAAGCAGCCGCCCTTTCGGGTGAACGAGCGCGGTCGGGTGGAACTGGACGAACTGGAGATTCACGACCCGCGCCCGGGCGCGCACGGCCATGGCGACGCCGTCCCCGCGCGCTCCGGCCGGGTTCGTCGTGTGCAGGAACACCTGTCCGAGTCCGCCGGTCGCGAGGATCGTCGCGCGGGCGAGCGCGGGAGCCACGGTTCCGCGCGCCCGATCGAGGAGGTACGCGCCGAAGACGCGCGGCGACACGTACCGGTCGAGGGGATCGGGCGAGTCGTGAGCCGGCGTCAGCACGTCGACGGCGGTCTGGCCGGTGCGCCACTCGATCCGGCTTTCGCGGGCGACGGCGGCCAGCAGCGCGCGTTCGACGGGAATCCCCGTCTCGTCCTTGACGTGGAGGATCCGGGGCATCGAATGCGCCCCTTCGAGCGCCCAGTCGAATTCGCCGTCGGTCCGGTCGAAGGGGACGCCGAGCTCGTCGATCAGGAGCCGGCGCACGAGGTCCGGGCCTTCGCGGGCGAGCTTTTCGACGGCGGCGGGGTTGCAGAGGCCGCCGCCCGCCTTCTCGATGTCCGAGGCGAGGGCCTCGGGAGTGTCGCCCCGGGGACGGCCGACGATTCCTCCCTGCGCCCAGAACGTGTTCGAGGATTCCGGCGTTTCGGAGCGCGTCACGATGACGACGCGCGCGCCGCGGCGGGCGGCCGAGAGCGCGGCCGCGCAACCGGCGATCCCGGTCCCGATCACGAGGACGTCGCAGGTCGGCGCGGTCATGCGACCTCGATCTCCAGCGAAATGTCGGTCCCGGCGGCGGAATGGGTGAGCGCGCCGACCGAGATGAAGTCGACCCCGGTCTCGGCGCAGGCGCGGACGTTCTCCAGCGTGATTCCTCCCGACGCTTCGAGGGGGACCTCGGGCCGGAGGGAACGCGCGACCGACACGAGCGACGCGAGCTCCCGCGGGGAGCGGTTGTCGAGGAGAAGCGCGTCGGCCCCCGCGGCGAGCGCCTCCCGGAGCGCGCCTTCCGTTTCGACCTCCACCTCGATTCGGACGAGATGGGGCGCGTGCCGCTTCGCGCGGGCGACCGCCTCCGCGACGCTCCCGGCGACCGCGAGGTGGTTGTCCTTGATCAGGATGCCGTCGTCCAGCCCGAACCGGTGATTCGCCCCGCCGCCGGCGGCGACGGCCCGCTTGTCCAGCGCGCGCAGGCCGGGCGCCGTCTTGCGGGTGTCGAGGATGCGGCAGGACGTCCCCGCCACCGCGTCGACGTAGCGGCGGGTCGCGGTCGCGATTCCGCACATCCGCTGGAGCAGGTTCAACGCGACCCGCTCCCCGGAAAGCAGGGCGCGCGCCTTTCCGGAGACCGACGCCAGGACGGCGCCGGCGGCGGCGGCGGAGCCGTCCTCCGATTCCCCGGTCCAGACGCTATCGGGGTCGAGGAGCGAGAAAACCTCGCGGGCGACGTCCAGCCCGCACACGACCGCGGGCGTCCGGACGCGGAATCTTCCGAGGCCTTTTGCGCCGGCCGGGACGATCGCGTTCGTCGTCGCGTCTCCTCGGCCGAGATCCTCGGCCAGGAAACGCTCGAGGGACTCCCGCAGGAGGAACGACACGCGTGTAAGGATAGTCGAAGGCGGTGGCGTGGCCTCGGGAGGACTCCCCGTCCGAAATTCCGGACGCCGTCCGGAAAGCCTGCCTGTCATCGGCCTGTCATTTCACGGCGTAAACTCCGGGGAAGACGGGAGACGGGAGCGCTCCCCGGCCGGGGCGCGCCGATTGCTCCGAGAGGCGGAAACACGATGATCCGGCGCGGCCCGTCCGGCCGGAACGGGAGGAGAGAAATGAGATTTCGCGGCCTTCGGTCCCGCGCTCTGCCGGCGATCGTTTTCGCGGGGATCTGCGCGGCCACCGCGCAGGGCGCCACCCCGGGCGGCGGGGCGGTTCATGAGCACGCCGGCGTGTCGCTCGTCGAGGTCCCGGTGACCGTCGTCGACCGCGACGGGAAGCCGGTCCGCGGGCTCACCGCCGCGGATTTCGAGGTCCGTGACGACGGGAAGGAAGTCGCGATCCAGGCGGTCGACACGACCGAGTTCTCCACGGCCCATGCCGCCGCCCCGGTCCACGAGAACGTGACGGTCAGCGCCGCCGCGCGCCGGCGTTTTCTCCTGCTGTTCGATCTGTCGTATTCGACGCCGGCCCGCGTGACGCGGATCCGGGACGCCGCGCGAAAGTTCGTCCTCGATCAGATGGGTCCGGAAGACCTCGGGGCCGTCGCGACGTACTCCGTCTCTCACGGAGTGAAGCTCCTGGTCACCTTCACTTCGGACCGGGAGCAGCTCGCCGCGGCGGTCCAGACGCTCGGCCTCGCCAACGAAGCGGAGAACAGCCCCGATCCGCTCCGGTTCACCATCCTCAACATCGACATCACCCCCTCCGGCCAACAGATCGCCGGGTCCGCCGGCGGGCGCGTCGACGTCGAAAGCGAGCTCCGCCAGACGGCGGCGGCCGCCAAACGGAACGACGACGCCTACCGCCGCGGGAGGATCACCGAGGCCCTGCAGTCGTTCGGAACTCTGGCGAAGGCCCTCGATTCCGTCGAAGGGCGCAAGCAGGTCATCTACTTTTCGCAGGGATTCGACATGCGGCTCCTGCAGGGGAACGCGCAGGACACGCAGACCTCGCAGGAACAATCCGAGGCGGCCGCGCGCGGAGCGGTCTGGACGGTCGACAGCCAGCAGCGCTTCGGCAACACCGGGCTTCAGTCGGGGCTGAACGACGTGCTCGAACTCTTCAAGCGCAGCGACTGCGTCATCCAGGCCGTCGATCTCTCGGGGATCGCGGCGCCGCAGGACCAGGGAACGGAGCCGGGCGGCGGCGGCGGCAAGGCGGCCCTCTTCGCGATCGCCGACGGAACCGGCGGGAAGCTCTTCGAGAACGCGAACGATTTTTCCGGCCAGCTCGACAAGCTCCTCGAGGAGGAGAGCGTCGTTTACGTCCTCACCTTCTCGCCGAAGCTCACCGGTCATCCGGACCGGTTCCATCCGTTGAAGGTCCGCGTCAAGCGTTCCGGGGTGCGGCTCTCGGCGCGCGCGGGCTATTACGAGCCGAAGCCGTTCAAGGGAACGTCCACGGTCGAGAAGAATCTCTCCGCCGCGGACGTGATCGCCTCCGAGATCCCGATGACCGCGATTTCCCCCGCGGTTCTCGCGCAGACCTTCGCCGGAAAGAGCGGGCCCGAAACGACCGTCCAGGTCCGCGTGCCCGCGTCCGATCTCGTCTCGCAGAACAAGAGCGGCAAGCTTCCGATCGAGATCTACAGCTACGCGTTCGACTCCGCCGGAAAGGTCGCCGACTTCGCGACCGAGAGCGCGATGCTCGACCTGGAGCAGGTCCGGTCGAAGCTCGAATCGGGCGGCCTCCGCTGGTTCGCCCAGCTGAAGCTCGCCCCGGGCACCTACCGCCTGCGCTCGCTCGTCCGCGACAGCGAAACCGGAGCGATGGGCTTCGTCGCGCAGGACGTGGTCGTCCCGGATTTCTCGCAGAGAGCTCCCTATCTCGTTGCGCCGCTCGCCGTCGGCAGCATCGGCGGGCTCGTCCTTCGAAGCCGCTCCGTCCACGCCGGGGAAGCCCCATCGTTCCCCTACATCGTCGGAAGCGATCCTTTCCTGCCCGAACCGAATCCTTCGGTCGGCCGCGACCAGGAGCTGAAGATCTGCGTGTACACGTACGGGTTCGGAGACGCGGCGCAGCTGCGGCTGGGAGGGCAGATCCTCGACGCGCAAGGGAAACCGCTCGGCACCGCCGCGATCTCGCTCATCGGGCGCTCCGCGCCGGATGAGCTCGGGAGGTCGACCTATCTCCTCGGTTTCAAACCGGTGGCGCTGGTCGCGGGCCGATACCAGATCCGCATCATCGCGCAGAACGGAGAGACGGCGAGGCAGGGAGTGATCCCCATCGAAGTCCGATAGGAACCGCCGCGGGCTTCACTCGCGAGCCGCTCGTTCGACGAGCCGCGGAGGCGTCACGCATCGCGGTCCGGGAGCCGGCCCGCGCCATGTCCGGCACATGACTTGCTGCGATCGTTCCCGGGAGGTGCTCCCGTGGAAAACGACGCCCCGATCCGGCCCGAGATCGCGAAAATCGCCGAAATGATCCGTGACGTCGAAATCGCGATGCTCACGACGATCTCGGAAGACGGCTCGCTCCGGAGCCGTCCGATGGCCACCCTGAGGGACGAGTTCGACGGGACCCTCCGGTTCTTCCTTCCCGCGTCGGGAGCGCTCGCGGAAGACGTCCGCCGGCGGCCGGCGGTCGCCGTCAGCTATGCCGAGCCGAAGGACGAGCGGTACGTTTCGATCACGGGCCGGGCGAGCATCGTCCGCGATCCCGTCAGGATCGCTCAGCTCTGGCACCCGATGCTCGAGCGCTGGTTCCCGAAGGGCCAGACCGACCCGGACCTCGCCCTGCTCGAGGTCGAAGCGGAATCCGCGGACGCCTGGGACGGCCGAAAGAGCACCATGACCCGGCTGTACCAGAAGCTCCGGGCCGTCACCTCGGGCGAGATGCCCGACGGTCCCGATCGCGACCGCGTCGACTTCGCACGTCGCTGAATCGGGCGGGCAGGAATCCCCCCTCGCCGTCCACGGACGGCGAGTCGAGATCCGCTCGAGACGTCCGCGCGGCGGCTACTTTCGGCGCGCCTGTGCCTCTTGCTGGGTGATCGTCTCCAGCAGCGTCTTCATGTCGTCCGCGT
>DASTIQ010000113.1 GCA_035717485.1 Thermoanaerobaculia bacterium
ATCGCGGCTCTCCATCCGGCGTAAGATGCCCGCGAGGTCGATGGATCACGTGAAGCGCGCTCTCATCACCGGGGTCACCGGCCAGGACGGCTCGTATCTCGCCGAGCTCCTGCTCGGGAAGGGATACGAGGTGCACGGGATCGTCCGCCGCTCGTCGAGCATCGCGCGTTCCCGGATCGATCACCTGAGCCGCTGGCAAGGGGGCGGCAACGGCCCGCTGCTCCTCCACTACGGCGATCTGAACGACTCCTCGTCGTTGAACCGCGTCCTCCGCACCGTCCGCCCCGACGAGATCTACAACCTCGGCGCGCAGAGCGACGTCCGCGCGAGCTTCGAGCTCCCCGAGTACACGGGTCAGATCGACGCGCTCGGCACGACGCGCCTCCTCGACGCGATCCTCGAGACGGGGCTCACGCCGCGGTTCTACCAGGCGTCGACGTCGGAAGTCTTCGGGAAGGCCCGCGAGACCCCGCAGAGCGAGACGACTCCGTTCCACCCGCGGAGTCCCTACGGCGTCGCGAAAGCGTACGCCCACTGGATCACCGTCAACTATCGCGAGGCGTACGGTTTCCACGCCTCGAACGGCATCCTGTTCAACCACGAGAGTCCGCGCCGCGGCGAGTCGTTCGTCACGAGGAAGATCACCCGGGCCGTGGGACGGATCGCCCACGGCCAGCAGGACGCGGTCTACCTCGGGAACCTCGCGGCGCGCCGTGACTGGGGGTTCGCCGGGGATTACATCGAGGGGATCTGGCGGATGCTCCAGGC
Source organism: Thermoanaerobaculia bacterium (assembly GCA_035717485.1). Lineage (NCBI taxonomy): Bacteria > Pseudomonadati > Acidobacteriota > Thermoanaerobaculia > Thermoanaerobaculia bacterium. The sequence goes on from DASTIQ010000113.1 coordinate 769, forward strand.
CGACGAACCGGGCGATTACGTCCTCGCGACGCGCGAGGCCCACACGGTACGCGAGTTCGCCGAAGCCGCGTTCGCGCGGGCGGGAATCCCGATCCGCTTCGAGGGCGAAGGCGTCGAGGAACGCGGCGTCGACGCGGCGACCGGCGCGGTCCGGGTCGCGATCGACCCCCGGTATTTCCGCCCGAGCGAGGTCGACCATCTCGTCGGTGATTACGCGAAGGCCCGGGAGAAGCTCGGATGGGAGCCGACGGTCCGCTTTCCGCAGCTGGTCGCAATGATGACGGACGCGGACATGGAGCTCGCCCGCCGGGAGGCGGAAGGAGCGCGCCCCGGCGCTCCCGACGAGGCGCATCGCCCCTGATCGCGGAATCGCCCTCGCATGAACGACATCGACGTCTTGCCCTATCATTAAGGTTCCGTCTGCTGAAAAAGTGAAGGAGGGCGCGATGGCGAACCGAACCGGGCGAATCCTGCGGTGGATGGCCGCCGCGTGGGCAGCGGTGTTCTTCCTGGGGGCGGGTATGCGGGTCCTCGCCGACTGCTCGGCCTTCGGACTGCCGTTCACGGATCTCGGCTCGACGACTTTCTGCGCGCAGATCGCCGAGGCGTACTTCGCGGGCTTGACGAACGGCACGACCGCCACCACGTATGCGCCGACGGCGAACGTCCCCCGCGAGCAGATGGCGGCCTTCGTGACGCGGACGCTGGACCAGTCACTCCTTCGCGGCGCCCGGCGATCGGCGCTGGACCAGTGGTGGACGTCCGCGCCGCACTTCGATCAGTCGCTCGCCACGACGGCGGTCGGCACTCAGCCCCAGCTCCTCAAGAGCGACGGAGCGGACGTCTGGGTGGCGAATTTCGGCGGAACGGTGACCCGGGTTCGGGCGAGCGACGGACGCGCCCTCCAGACCTGGACGGGCGCGACGAAGGCTTACGGCGTCCTGATCGCGATGGGCCGGGTCTTCGTGACGGCGAACCAGACGACCGGCACGCTTTACGGGATCGATCCGTCGGCAGCGATTGGAGGCGCCGTCACTTCGCTGACGACGTCGCTCGGCGGGTTTCCGGGAGGGATCGCCTTCGACGGAAACAGGATCTGGACCGCGAACTCGAACAACGGCGCCGGAGGAGGTTCCGTTTCGATCGTCACTCCCGGGACGTGGAGCGTCGCCAACCACTCCACCGGTCTCACGGAGCCGATCGGCCTCGTTTTCGACGGAGCGCACATGTGGGTGACGGACGCGACCGCGTCGGGAGGGCGGCTTCGGGAGCTGGACGGGGCGGGAGCGGTTCTCCTCACCGTCACGGTCGGACAGGGTGCCGGTTTTCCGGCGTTCGACGGCCGGAACATCTGGGTTCCGAACTCGTTCGACAACTCGATGACCGTCGTCCGGTCCACCGACGGTGCGGTGCTCAAGACGTTCTCCGCCGCCAACGGGAACGCGAACGGCATGGACGCTCCGAGCCAGGCCGCGTTCGACGGCGAGCGGATCGCCGTCACGAACGAATCGCCGATCCACGGTACGCCGAGCGTGTCGCTGTTCAAGGCAACGGACCTCAGTGTGATCGGCAACGCTCCTCTCGCCGGCGTGTCGGAGCCGTTCGGGATCTGCAGCGACGGTGTGAATTTCTGGATCGCGCTCGCCGGCTCCTCCGCTGTCGGGCGGTTCTAGCATCCGTCATCGTCCCGTCCGTCGAGAGAAACGCCCGCGCTTTTGTCGGCCTGTTCTCATCGGAAGGAGTGCGGGAGTGGAGCGTTGGCAAGGAGCCCTGGGGCGTAGTATCCGGATTTTTCACTCGGGAACAGGGAGCGCGATCGAGCAATAAAGACGGGCTCGTTCTTGCTCCCTTCATTTTTCTTCATCCGCTACGGCGGGACGGCAAAGTCCACCGTTTTGCACAGGGAGCAAGAACAAAACAAGAACAGCCTCCGGAGTTCCTTCCCGCCCCAGAGCGCAGTTCCGACCTGACCAGGTGTCGAAACGACCGATTAGGGCTCCAAAGGCTCCGCTTCAGCGGCAGGAGCGTGAAAACGATGGCTGAAGGGCCCGGGTTTCCCAATTCACCGCGATCGATTCTAGAAACGCCCGATGCTCGACGAACCCTCGAAGCTCACCCAGAAATCGGTGCCATCGCTGCAGGCCCCATAGGGATTTGAAACTCCTGACGTCGCGAAGCTTCCGATGATGCTCAGATCCGCCGCTTTGAAGAATGAGAGCCCCCCGGCTTCATTGGTCACGAGAATCCGTTGACCGTCGAACGCGGCTTGCACTGGAGAACTCAGCCCGTTCTTGTCGCCGTTTCCAGCCGAAAACGTTTTCAGCACCACACCATCCGAGGACCTGACTACCGTAAGAGAATTGTCGCTAAAATTTGGTACCCAGATATTGTGGCCATCGAAGGCGGGGAATGCAGGGCTTGCTCCGACCGTCACCGTCTGAACGACCGCCCCGCTCGAATTGAGCTTGAACAGCTTGCCTGCACTCTGGTCCGTTACCCAAATACTCACGCCGTCGAAGAGGATCCCATCTAACGAGGAAAAACCGGTGGTGACCGTAGCGACGGACCACGTTCCGGGGCTCACGATCGAGACGCTACCGCCCACGTTCGCTGTCCAGATTTTGTTCCCATCGAATGCAATTCCGGCCGGCGAGTTTCCGAGAGTGCTGGCCACCGTGCTGACCGGGAAGGCGGAAGAGGAAGATGGGTCGATCTCGTAAAGCTTGCCTGGAGTCGTCTGCCCTGCGATGAATACTTTTCCCATCGCAATGAGAACTCCCACGGCGCTGGTTGCACCGCTCCAGGTTCCAAGGTTTGCCCCGTCCCTTGCCCGAATCCGAGTGACATCAGCATCCCCGTTGTTCGAGACCCAGACATCCGTTCCATCGCTCTTCAGGAGGGTGGGCGTGCTCCCGACTGCAACCAACCCGAGCCCTGCCTGGTTGAAATGAAGGTTGCTCGTCCACCATTGGTCGAGAGCTGCCCGCCGACTCCCACGAAGCAAGGATTGGTCGAGGGTTCGCGTGACGAATGCGGCCATTTGCTCCCGTGGAACGCTGTCGGTAGGCGCGTACGTGGTTGCGCTGGTTCCATTGGTCAACCCCGAAAAATAGGCTTCCGCGATTTGGGCGCAGAAGTTGGTGGATCCAAGGTCCGTAAATGGCAGCCCGTAACCTGCGCAGCTCGCCAAAACGCGGACACCCGTGCCTGTGAAAAGTACCCCTACCCAGAGCCAAGCCAACCCGCGAATGATTCGTCCGGATCCGTCAGTTCTCATCGGCCCTCCCATGCTCCCCTCAGCTCCTCTCCCTGGTCGCTGCGAGAACGCCAAGCACTCCGACCGCCACAGCAAGGACGGTAATGTGAAGAGTTGGGCCAGACCGGTCCGGGTGCGACAGGTAATACACGAACTCGACCGAGGTGACACCCAGGGCCAAGAACGTGGCGACCCACGCCAAGACCCGGCGACCTTCGGCAGTCATTTCGTCTCTCCCAGATTTCCTTTGACTATAGCGCTATCGGGCGCGATCCTGATAGACGTCATGGCAGGGGTCGACATCCGCACGGTTCAGACCCTGATGGGGCATCGGAACATCGCCATGACGATGCGCTACGCACACCTTTCCCCAGCGCACCTCCGGGAGGCAATCGCAAAGCTCGGAAGCGCGAGACCAAGAACAAAACAAGAACAGGGCGAGTGCCCACAGAGCGCGGGAATTGCTAAGTGATTGAGTCAGATGGAGCGGGAAACGGGGGTCGAACCCGCGACATCCACCTTGGCAAGGTGGCACTCTACCACTGAGTTATTCCCGCTCAGGGCGAACGAAAAAGATAGCGGAGCCCCGTGGCGGAGTCAAGACGGCGTGCTGCCGCCCGCTCCGAACCGCGGGGGCGGACGTCCTCCGCTCCGGCGGCGCTACGGCTACGGATTGCTGTGGTTCGCCGCGGCGGCGCTGTCGAGGCGGAACGCGGGACCGCCCTCGGCGCCGACGTTTCCGAACGTCCCTCCGTTGATCTCCCGGATCATCGTCACGAATCCCTGCGCCGCGTTCTTGTCGCTCGACGGAACGTCACCCGCCGGCCCGACGTGGGTGTTCAGGTTGAAGAACATCCACCCCGAGGCGTAGGGAGTCGGCAGCGGCCCCGATCCGACGAGCACCTTCTGGGTCGCCGCGGGAAACGCGAGGCCGATCCCCGCGGGGGACTCGAGGCTCTGGACGCGCGTCGTCACGTGCTCCTGCTCGTCGAACAGCTCGAGACCTTCCCGGCCGAGAGGGAACCAGGGCGGGAGGGTTCCGCAGGCGAACGGCTGCTGCGCGACCTTCGGATCCCTCCAGACGACGGCGTACGTCGCGTTCTTGACGTATCGTCCGGCGAAGTTCGTCGCGAGCGGCTCCCGGTTGTCCACGGCGCTCCAGGCCGGGCCGTCGAGCCGCCCGTAGAACGTGTAGTTGTTGGCGGTGTTCGTGAGCGTGTTCGAGGCGTCCGCCTCGATCTCGACGAGCGGCGCGCCGTTGCCGGCCTGCCCGTTCGTGTCGCTGTTGATGTACTGGTACTCACCCCAGAGGACGTTCTGGTTCGTCGCATCACCGGATCCGCCCGGTCCGAAGTAGCCCGGTTGGCCGGGCAGCCGAAGGGTGCAGTTGTTGACCGTGTCGATCGTCACGAATCCCCGGGCGAGCCCGGGAGAGACCGTCGCGGAACAGGCTCCGTTGAAGCTCGAGAACTGCCCCGTCAGCGCCGCCTGAATGTACGCGACGTAGATCTGGGGCATCACCGTCAGCGGGAGCTGGCCGTAGCAGCTCGCAAAGTTGATGTCCTGCGAGAATTGCCCTTTCGGGCTGATCGTGTCGGTGGGGTCCTGGCCGGCGCTCGCCGTCGCAGGCAGCTTCCCGTTGAAGATGTCCCGCATGTCGATCGGCTGGACGTCGTAGCCCGTGAGGTACTCGTTGAAGGCGAGGACCGGCACGGCGAGATCCGACCAGATCGTCACGTGGACGAGAACCGCCGTGGCGGTCGCATTGTTGATCCAGAAACGCGTCGTGCGGCCGGTCGGATGGGCGAGATCGACCTCGAAGTACGGGAGGAGGAGCGTCGCTCCCGGAGTCTCCGAGATCGTCGGAATGACCGGGGGGGTCCCGCTCACCCCCGTCGCCCCGGCGGGGGTCGCTCCCAGGAGAACGATCGCCGCCGCGAACGCGGCCGCGATCAGGACGGGGGTCGTGTAACGCGTCTTCATCGCTCGTTCTCCCTTTCAGTGGGGAAGCAGCAGCTGGACATGACTCGCCGTCGGATCGAAGTTGTCGAGCTGGAGAGCGGGGCCCCCGACCATCCCGATCGTTCCGGCGCTCCCCCGGATGATCCGCATCGTCATCACCCAGCTCTGAGCGGCGTTCTTGTCGATCGACGGGACGTCGCCCGCCGGCGTGACGTAGACGTTCAAGTCGTACCAGATCCAGCCCCGGGTGAACGGCAACGGGAACGCGGTGCTCCCCAGGAGAACCTTCTGCGTGGCCGCCGCGAAAGGAACGAAGGGGTCCAGCGGGGGTTGGGGCGCCACGGGATACTGGGTCGGCTTCGGGATCACCGGGTGTTCCTGCTCGTCGTACACCACGAATCCCTCCTGCCCCAGGGGATACCAGTCGGGGAGGGAGGCGCAGGGGAAAGCCTCCTGGGCGATCTTGGTGTCGCGCCACACGACCGCCTGGGTCTGGCCGCTGTTGTATCGACCCGCATAGTTCGTCGCGAGCGGCGAGCGGTGGTCGGAAGCGTCCCAGCCGACGTAGCGCCCGTAGAACGTGTAGTTCCCCGAGGTCGTCGTCAGAGGATCGGTCTGATTGGCGACGACCGCCACGAGCGGCGATCCCTGCAGATCCGCGGTTCCGTTGGCGTAGCTGAAGTCCCCCCAGAGCACGTTCTGAACCGTCGCGATCGACGCGAAGTATCCGGCGGTGCTCGGAAACTGGGTGTCGCCCACGCACTGGTTGATGGTGTCGATCGTGACGTAGCCGTGAGCGAAACCCGGGGAGGAGCGTCCTCCGCAGTGCCCGCCGAGCATCGTGGACGACTGGCCCGTCAGGGCCCGTCGGAGCGCCGTGGCGTCGGAGGCCGAAAGCACCGCCGGGGGAAGCACTCCCCCGCAGTTGGGGAAATTGACGTCCTGGGATTTCGCTCCATGCGGGCTGATCGCGTCAATCGGATCCTGTCCCGCGCTCGCCGTCTGCGGCAGATTCCCGTTCAGAACGTTCCGCATATCGACCTTCTGCATGTCGTATCCGGTGAGATAGATGTCGAACGCGTAGACGGGCACGGAAAGATCCGTCCAGATCGTGACGTGCGCCATCACGGCCGTCGCGCTCGCGTTGTTGACCCAGAACCGGGTCGTGCGGCCCGCGGAGTTGGAAAGGTCGACCTCGAAGTACGGGAGGAGCAGCGTCGCCGCCGGCTCGCTTCGAATGGCCCCGACCGCGGGATCGGCCGCCCCGGCCGGCGCTCCCACCAGCAGAATCATCGCGCCGAGCACGCCGACCCAGAAGACGTTCTTTCTCATCTTCTCCCTCGCTGATTCAGTTCGCCGCAAAACGCCGAAGCTCCGGGAAGGCCGCTCGCGGTCGCCCGCGGGACCTCCTCGATACGCCCGTACCGGTATGAGAGGACGCCATCGCTCTTCATGGCGTGGCGTGGATCGCCGTCTGGGCGCTGTCGAGCCGGAACGCGGGCGATCCCCCGGCGCCGACGTTGCCGAACGTGCCTCCGGGGAATTCCCGGATCATCGTCACCCAGGCCTGGGCGGCGTCCTTGTCGGACGAGGGGACGTCGCCGGCCGGCCCGACGTGGGTGTTGAGATTGAAGTACATGAATCCCGAGGCGTAGGGCGTCGGCAGCGGCGCGGAGCCGACGAGAACCTTCTGGGCCGCCGCGGGGAACGCCAGGCCGATCCCGGCGGGAGATTCGAGGCTCGCGACGCGCGCCGTGACGTGCTCCTGGGTGTCGAAGACGTCGAGCCCCTCGCGCCCGAGCGGATACCAGTCCGGAAGCGTCCCGCACGGAAACACGTGCTGGGCGACCTTCGGGTCGCGCCAGACGACGGCGTACGTCGCGTTCTTCACGTATCGCCCGACGAAGTTCGTCGCGAGCGGCTCCCTCTGGTCCGTCGCGTTCCACCCGACGAGGCGCCCGTAGAACGTGTAGTTGTTCGCCGTATTCACCAGCGGGTCCGTATCGGATGCATCGATCGAGACGAGCGGAGCGCCGTTGCCCCCCTGTCCCGTCGAATCGCTGTCGATGTACACGTACTCGCCCCAGATGACGTCCTGCGTCGAGACCTCGCCGGTGAAGCTCGGGCCGAAGTATCCGGGATCGCCGGGCAGGTCCAGATGGCAGGTGACCACGACGTCGACCGTGACGAACCCGCGGGCGAGCCCCGGCGAAACCCTCCCGGCACAACCTCCGCTGAAGCTCGAGAACTGACCGGTCAGCGACTGCTGCATGTAATCCACGTAGAACTGAGGCAGCGAGGTGAAGGGAAGCTGGCCGTTGCAGGTAGAGAAGTTGATGTCCTGCGAGAAGTTGCCTTTCGGACTGATCTGGTCGAACGGATCCTGGCCGGCGCTCGCCGTGGCCGGAAAGACGCCGTTCAGGATGTTTCGCATGTCGACCTGCTGCATGTCGTAGCCGGTGAGATACATGTTCCACGCGAGGACGGGAACGGCGAGATCGGACCAGATGGTGACGCGCGCGAGGATGGCCGTCGCGCTCGCGTTGTTGACCCAGAACCGGGTGGTTCGCCCGGTGGGATGCGCGAGGTCGACCTCGAAATAGGGAAGAAGGAGCGTCGCGCCGGGCGTCGCCGAAATCGACGGCACGACCGGCGCGCCGCCCGTCACGCCGGTGGCTTCCGCCGCCGGACATCGGAGAAGGACGATCGCCGCGACGCACGCGGCCGCGATCAGGGCGGTGGTCGTGAAACGCGTCTTCATCGCTCTTCTCCCTCCTCAGTGACCGGCCACGGAGTGGACCGGCCTCGTGGCGCTGTCGAGCTGGGTGGCAGGGCCGCCGACGAGGCCCACCGTTCCCGCGCTTCCGTTGACCGAGCGCATCGTCATCACCCAGGACTGCGACGCCGCGGGGTCGATCGTCGGATCGCTCACTCCGGAGACCGTGACGTTCAGGTCGTACCAGATCCACCCCGAAGCGAACGGCACCGGGAAGGCCGCGCTCCCGATGAGAGTCTTCTGAGCGGCGGCCGGAAAAGGAATCAGGGCCGGAGTCACCGGTTGCGGGGCGAGCGGGTAGGTGATCGGGATGTTCGGGTGCTCCTGCTCGTCGAAGACCGTGAATCCCTCCTGCCCCATCGGGTACCAGGCGGGCACCGTCCCGCACGTGAACGGCGCCTGGTCCACCTTCGGATCGCGCCACACCACCGACTGCGTCCAGCCTCGGGTATACCGCCCCGCGAACAGGGTCGCGAGCGGCGCCCGATGGTCGGTCGCGTTCCAGCCGACGTAGCGTCCGTAGAACGTGTAGTTCCCGGCCGTCGTCGTCAGCGGATCCGTCGCGCTCGCGAAGATGGCGACGAGCGGCGCCCCCTGAAAGTCCGCGGTCCCGTTCGCGTAGGTGAAATCGCCCCAGAGGAGGTTCGAGTCGATCGCAGAGCCGACGCCGCCCGTGAAGTAGGACGGGTCGTTCGGGAACATCGAGGAGCACCCGTTGACGTTGTCGATCGTCACGTAGCCGCGGGCCCAGCCGGGGGAGGACCGCCCTCCGCACTTTCCGCCGAGCATCGACGAGGAGGCGCCGCTGAGCGCGCGCCTCAGCGCGGTGACGTCGGAGGCCGAGAGCGGCGCCGGCGGCAGCACTCCGTTGCAGGCGGCGAAGTTGATGTCCTGGGATTTCGTGCCTTTGGGACTGATCGCGTCGATCGGATCCTGGCCCGCGCTCGCCGTCTGCGGGAGATTCCCGTTCAGGACGTCGCGCAGATCCACCCGCTGCATGTCGAACCCGGTGAGGTAGATGTCGAACGCGAAGACCGGGACCGAAAGGTCGGTCCAGATCGTCACGTGCGCGGTTGCCGCCGTCGCGCTCGCGTTGTTGACCCAGAAGCGCGTCGTGCGACCCGCCGGATTCGAGAGGTCCACCTCGAAATACGGCAGGAGCAGCGTCGCCGCCGGCTCTTCGCGAACGGTGCCGAGCGCCGGGTCGGCGCTCGCCGACGCTCCCGCAAACAGCATCACGCCGATCAGTGCCGCGACCCACGGGAACGTTTTCATTTTCACCTCGCTGACGGAACTGAGAAGAATAGTCTGGCCGCCCCGAGTCGATCTGTCAATGGTGTCAGTGAGAAAAGTCGATCTTGAAGGCAGAAATCATCCCCTGCGAGCCGCACCGGCCGTCCTCGGCCGTCTCTTCGCCATAGGAGGAAACGATCTCCACGCGGCCATCGCCATCGAGATCAGCCAATTGCACGTCACTCCCGCTGCATCCGGTCCCGGGAAGCGACACCGGAATCCTCTCGATCTTTCCGCGCCCGTCGGCGACGAAAAAGAGCAATTTCCCGACACTCGAGGTCGCCGCGATCCCGATCGGCGCGCCGTTGCCGGCGATCGACGCGGCGGCGACCGCGGTGATCTCGTCGCCGCGCTCGAGGGGCCGAAGATCCCATCGCTTCCCCTTGTCGCGCGAAAGGAAGGCGTCGAGCCGCGGCACCCAGGTCTCCCCCTCGAGATACGTCCCGCCGACGATCAGGTCGTCGACCCCGTCGCCGTCCAGATCGACGGCCGCGATCGCGCGGAAGTATCCCTCGGGAGGAAGGGGGTCGACGTTCTCCCAGCGCCAGGAGCCGCCGGGCTCCGCGAAGGCGACGATCTCGCGGCTTCCCATGAGGCCGCTCGCGACCGCGACGTCGAGGCGCCCGTCTCCGTTGAAATCCCCGACCGCCATCGCGGAGCCGAACGGTGCGTTCAGCCGCGGCGGCTCGCGCCGGGGCCGCCACCGGCCCGCGCCCCCGTTCTCGTACACGACGACCCCGAACGAGCCGCGCCCGGCCGCTCCGCCGAAAGGAAGGATCGGCCCTTCTCCGAGCACCACCAGGTCCGCGCGCCCGTCGCCATCGGCGTCGAAGGCGCGAAGACACCGCGACGAATACTCCGGAAGACGGTCGGTCCGAGTCGAATAGTCGAGACCGTCGCTCGCCAGCCGGAAGTTTCCCCGTCCGTCGCCGAGGAGCGCGACGATTCCGCGATAGTGCATCGCGAGCGCGATATCCGCGATGCCGTCGCCGTCGAGGTCGGCGACCTGCGCGTCGCCGTAGTCGTACGGCAGCGGCGGAAAGCGCGCCTCGCGCCATCGGGTCCAGCCGCCCTGGCCGTCGCCCAGGAAGATCACGGGCGCGCCCCCCGATTTCCGCGGCGGCGGGAACACGAGGTCCGGGTGGCCGTCGCGGTTGAGGTCGCCGATGCCGAACCCTTCGCGCCATTGGCCGTTTCGGGGAAGGCCGCGGCCGAAATCGACGAGGCGAATACGGCTCTCTTCGGCGGTCGGGGGGAGAGGACCGGCCGCGGGAGCGGGCGCGGGAGGCGGCGGCGCGGGCGGAGAGGGAGCGGCCCCGGGGGGAGGCTCGTAAAGACGGATGTAGAAATTCTCCGCGTCCTCCCGCTCGAGATCCGCGACCGCTCCGATCATCGTCCGGACGTGCGCATCGTCGATGCGGGTCGCCTGGGTCTTCGGAATCGGATAGAGCCGGTAGCGGCGGCCCCGGGCATCCTTCTGCACGCCGGACTCCGGCGCCGGAGGCGTGCTGCGGGGACCTCCCGCGCAGCGGCACGCGATCAGGAGGACGGCGGCCCACCGAAAAAATCTCCGCATCGGCGCGTGATGATACTCCGCCTTCCCGAGGGGCCGCGCGTTGACAAGCCCGGACGCGGCGGCTAGCCTGCGGCGCGTGCGTCGCTCGTTTTTCATCGCCGCCGTGATCCTCGCTTCCGCCGTCGCCGGCGGCGCGCCGCTTCCCCCGAAGGCCGACGTTCAGCCCGCCGAACGAGACCTCGGGACCGTCCCGGCCGACGACGTCGCGGCGGCGGAATTCACGGTAGAAAATCGGGGCGGCGCTCCCCTGACCGTCGAGGCGAATCCGGTCCGCGAAGCGCGCGTCACGATCGATCGCTCGCCGGTCCCGCCCGGCGAGAGCGCGGCGATCCGGGTCGAAGTCGGAACGGCGCAGCGGACCGGGCCCTCCTCGCTCACCGTCGAGCTGAAGACGAACGATCCGGAGCGCCCCGTGATCCCGTTGAAAGTCGCGCTCGACGTCCACGCCTGGGTCCTCGCCGATCCCGGATACGCCCGCTACAACTTCGTCGAGGGCGGACGGGCCGGGGTAATCCGCGAAGTCGCCTTCGCCGTGGACGACGCTCCGTTCCGGGTCACGGGCGTGGATTCGCCGTATCCCTCCCTCGCCGTCCGGTGGCGCCCCGCCGCTCCCGCCGAGCGGCTCCCCGAACGAAGCGGCTCGCAGTGGGTGATCGAGCTGACGCTCTCGCCGTACGCGCCGGTCGGCCCGCTCGGCGCCGAGGTCGTCGTCCACCTCGACCACCCGCGCCAGCGCCAGCTGATGATTCCCGTGAGCGGATTCGTCCGTCCCATGCTCGCCGTCACGCCGCCGGAGGGCGATCTCGGCGATCTCGATGACCGGCCGGTCACCGCCCGCTTCCACGTCCGCAGCTTCGCGGAGGATCCGGTCGCGCTCGAGAGCGCGAAGTGCGACATCCCGGGCTCGGCCGCCGAGATCCGGACGATCGAGCCCGGCCGCGTCTGGCAGGTCGTGCTGACGATTCCCGCGGGCGCTCCCGGGTCGCTCGTCACCGGATCGCTTCGCCTGGAGACGACGAGCCCGACGCAGCCCGAGATCGAGGTCCCGGTGCGGGGCCAGTTTCGCGCGAAGTGACCCCGCGGCGGCCTTCGGGCAGCGCCGGGTCCCGGCGCAACCTGCTAATCTGAGCGCGTGACGATTCCCCTCTCGGTGATCGTTCCCACACGCGACACCCGGGAGATGACGCTGTCCGGTCTCGACGCCGTCGCCGCGGCGAGCGCCCCGTCCTTCGAGATCGTCGTCGTCGACGACGGAAGCGGCGACGGAACCGCGGAGGCGGTCGCGGCCGCTCACCCGCAGATCCGCCTCGTCCGCCGTCCCGAGCCGGGGGGATTCACCGCGGCGGCCAACGACGGGCTCCGCGCGGCGTCCGGGGAAATCCTCTTCCTCCTCAACAGCGACGCGGAACCGGAGTTGGACGCGTTCGCGAAGATCCTGGCGGCGTTCGCGGAGGACCCGGAGCTCGGCGCCGCCGGCGCGGAGCTCGTCGATCCGGACGGGTCGCCGCAATGGAGCGCCGGGAGACGGCCGGGCGCGCTTTGGATGTTCGCGCTCGCGACCGGCCTGCCGAAAGCGCTCGGCCGGCTCCCCGGATACCGGCGATGGAAGCGCCCCGGCGCGCGCGGGGCGGCCGCCCGATGGGTGAGCGGAGCGGCGCTCGCGATTCGGCGCCGGGCCTGGGAAGAGGCGGGGCCGCTCGACGAGCGGTTCGCGTTCTATTGCCAGGATCTCGAAT
>DASTIQ010000114.1 GCA_035717485.1 Thermoanaerobaculia bacterium
TCGGCGCGCGCCCACTCTTCTCGCCGGACGAGCGCCAGGCCGGGAAGGACACAGGCCAAACCCGCGAGCGGGAACCCGATCACCGGCGAGAGCATGATCAGGGGACGCACCGTTATCCGGAGCCTAACAGGTCGATCGGCCGGTTCTCGCTGCTGTTTCAGGCGCTCCCCGTCGGCACACGGGTGTCTGCGAAAGCGCAGCGGGCGCGACCGTCACGCCCGATTCCACCGCTCCGGTGTCGTCCCGCTCGTTCACGGTTCCTGCCTGACACCCGAGCCGCATCCGCAGGCTCGGCGATTCCCCGGGATTCCCGGCATTCATTGATGAAACCGAATCATGCGATGGAGAGGGGCCAACCCCTAGCATCGCCGAACGGGCCGGCGTGATCCTGGATTCGCGCTGACGCGCACCACCGTTTCGGTGACCGATCCCGGTATTCACAAGGAGCGGTTCATTCGACTCGTCCGATCCGTTTCGCGCCTGGCGCGGGTCGCTCTCCTCGGTCCGCTCTGGATGACCGTCACCGTGTCGGCTCTCACCTGCGCCGGCGTCGGCGCCGACAGCGGCTCCAGCGCGAAGCGGGCGGGAGATCTCGAGCTCGCCCTGGAGGAATGAGGCTATGGCCAGTCCGAACGGTCCGCCGGCGGACGCCGCTCCGCGCCTCTTCCGCGGGAAACCCGTGGTCCGCATGCACGCGATGGTCAAGCCGGGCGGGCCGATCTGCAACCTCGACTGCCAGTACTGCTACTACCTGAGCAAGGAAGGGCTGCTCGGCGCCGAGAACGGCTGGCGCATCTCGGACGAGACCCTCGAGACCTTCATCCGGCAGTACATCGAGGGGCAGAACTGCAAGGAAGTCGTTTTCTCCTGGCAGGGAGGCGAACCGACGCTCCTCGGGCTCGACTTCTTCCGCCGCGCGATCGCGCTCGAGAAGAAGTATTGCCCGCCGCACACGCGATGCGAAAACGACCTCCAGACCAACGGCACCCGCCTGGACGACGCCTGGTGCGACTTCCTGCGCGAGAACGGGTTCCTGGTCGGGCTGAGCATCGACGGCCCGCGCGATCTGCACGATGCCTACCGGCGGGACAAGGCGGGCCGGGGAACCTTCGACCGCGTCCTCCGAGCCGCGAAACTGCTGCGCAAGCACGGGGTCCGGTTCGCCACCCTCTCGTGCGTCAACCGGGCCACGGCGATGCGCCCCGTCGAGGTGTACCGGTTCCTGCGCGACGAGGTCGGCTCGAGACGGATCCAGTTCATCCCGGTCGTGGAGCCGAAGAGCTTTCGCGGCACCGCGCCCCAGCACTGGGCGGCGGGAGAGATGCCGATCGCGGGCACGTCCGCGGCGCAGCCCGGGACGCCGGACTCGGTCGTGGAGGAGTGGTCCGTCGATCCGCGCGCCTGGGGGGAATTCCTCTGCCGGGTCTTCGACGAGTGGTATTCCCGGGACCTCGCCCGGGTCCACGTCCAGTATTTCGAGGCCGCGGTCGAGACCTGGATGGGGCGCGTGAGCCCGTTGTGCACGCTCGGTCCTCTGTGCGGCAAGGGCCTGGCGGTCGAACACGACGGCGGCGTCTACGCGTGCGACCACTACGTCTACCCGGAGTTCCGGCTCGGCAATGTCCTGTCGGAACCGATCGCCGGGATGGCCCTGTCGGCGGCGCAGGAGCGGTTCGGCAGGAACAAGGAAGCGACGCTGCCGGGCCACTGCCGGCAGTGCGAGTACGAATTCGCCTGCTACGGCGAATGTCCGAAGAACCGGTTCGTCCGGACTCCCAGCGGCGAGCCGGGCCTGAATTACCTGTGTGCCGGCTGGAAAGCGTTCTGGCGGCACGTCGACGCGCCGATCTCGAGGATCGTCCGCGACCTCGGATACGCGCCGGTGAAGAAGACCGTCTACGCCACGAGCTCGGCCATGGAATGACGCCGTGAAGAGCGAGCTGGAAGATCGGGGAGACGGACGGCGCGCGGTCACGATCCGCGCCGAGTGGCCGGAAGTGGCGGCCGAATACGAGGACGTCTCCGCCGGCTACGCGGAGCACGCGATGGCCGGGTTCCGCCCCGGCCGGGCGCCGCGCGCGGTGATCGAGAAGCGGTTCCGGCAGCGCATCCGCGAGGAGTTCACGGCCCGCTGCGGGCCGCGGCTCGCGCGGGAGGCGCTCCGCGACAGGGGCCTCCGTTTCACGGGGCCGATCGCGGTGATCGAGATCCGGCTCGAGCCGCGCCGGGAGTTCTCGTTCACCGCCGAGTTCATCCCGCCGCCCGTCTTTGAGCTGCCGGACTACGCCGCGATCCCCCTCGCCGGCGAGACCGCCGACGCGCGCCGCGACGAGCTCGCCGAGTGGCTCCTCTCGCGCACCCCGGGAGAGGTCCCGGCGGCGCTCGTCCGGCAGGAATTCGAGCGGAACGGGGAGAGCGGCGCCGACCCGGGCAGTGAGTCCTGGACGGCGGCATCGCGCCGCGCGAAGCTCGCGACGATCCTGGGGCAGATCGCCGCAGCGGAAGGGATCGAGGCGGACCGGCGCGACGTCGAGGCCCGGATCGAAAAGGTCGCCGCGGAAAGCGGACTCCGCCCGGACGAGCTGCGGCGGAAGCTCGACCGGGAGGACGGGCTCGCCTCGCTGCAGTCGCTCCTCCTCGCCGAGCAGACTCTCGACTACCTGATGGAGAAAGCGGGATCCCGGTCAGAAGGATTGCTTCGAAACCACGGAATCGCGCGAGGTCGCGGAAAGCCGCGGCCCGGGCGGCCCCGACCCGGAGAGACCGATCAGAACAGGAGAAAACGATGAGAAACCGAACAGGGAGACTCGGACGTGCCGGAACATGGGCCGCCGTCGGCTCCGTGCTGGCGGCCGGGATGGTCATGACCGGCCGGCCCGCGCAGGCGCAGCAGGCGACGAAGCCCAACATCCTCGTCATCTTCGGCGACGACATCGGGCAGTCGAACATCAGCGCCTATACGAGGGGCCTGATGGGATACTGGACCCCGAACATCGACCGCCTCGCCCGCGAAGGCACGATCTTCACCGACTACTACGCCGAGCAGAGCTGCACGGCCGGTCGGTCGTCGTTCATCACCGGACAGTGCGTCCTGCGCACGGGCCTCAGCCGGGTCGGACTTCCGGCGGCCCGCGTGGGGATGGCGAAGGAAGACCCGACGATCGCCGAAATGCTCAAGCCGTTCGGCTACGCCACCGGCCAGTTCGGCAAGAACCACCTCGGCGACCGAAACGAGTACCTCCCCACGGTGCACGGATTCGACGAGTTCTTCGGAAACCTCTACCACCTGAACGCGGAGGAGGAGCCGGAGATGCGCGACTACCCGGTGGACCCGAAGTTCCGTCAGATGTTCGGCCCCCGCGGAGTGCTGCGGCTGAAAGCCACGGACCGGGACGACCCGACCGTGGACCCGCGGTTCGGCAGGATCGGCCGGCAGACGATCGAGGACACGGGCCCCCTGACCCGGAAGCGGATGGAGACGATCGACGACGAGACGTCGGCGGCGGCCATCGATTTCATCCAGCGACAGAACCGGGCGGGAAAGCCGTTCTTCGTCTGGTACAACAGCACGCGGATGCACCTCCGCACCCACGTGCGGGAGGAGCACCGCAGCCCCCGAGGGGCGACCGCCCTCACCGAGTACGCCGACGGGATGGTCGAGCACGACGGCACGGTCGGTTCCCTGCTCAAGGCGCTCGACGATCTCGGCATCGCGGGCGACACGATCGTCATCTACACGACCGACAACGGTCCGCACGGCAATTCCTGGCCCGATGCCGCGACGACGCCCTTCCGCAGCGAGAAGAACACCAACTGGGAAGGCGCGTTCCGCGTCCCCGCGTTCATCCGCTGGCCGGGGCACATCAAGGCGGGATCGGTCTCGAACGAAATCGTGAGCGGACTGGATTGGATGCCGACGCTCCTCGCCGCGGCCGGCGATCCCGACGTCAAGGCGAAGCTGCTCAAGGGCTACAAGGTCGGCGGCATGACCTACAAGGTCCACCTCGACGGCTACAACCTCCTGCCGTACCTCGCGGGGCAGGAAGCCCGGAGCCCGAGGAAAGAGTTCTTCTACTTCAGCGATGAAGGGGAGGCGCTCGGCATGCGGTACGAAAACTGGAAGTGGGTCATGGCGGAGCAGCGCACACCCGGAACGTTTGCCATATGGCAGGATCCTTTCACTCCCCTGCGCATCAGCAAGCTGTTCAACCTGCGCGCCGATCCGTACGAGCGGGCGGACATCACCTCGAACACGTATTACGACTGGACCCTCGATCACATGTTCCTCAACATCCCGGCGATGGGCGGCGCCGAGAAATTCCTCGAGACGTTCAAGGAGTATCCGCCGCGTCAGAAGCCGGAGGGCATGGACTTCGACAGGCTGATCAAGGCCCTCCAGGAGTCCGCCGGGAAGTAGCCGTATCCACCCCCGCTCCTTCCCTCGCGAGGGGGGAGGAGCGGGACGGTCGATTGGGGAGGGTTAGTCATGACGGGAAATCGGACAGAAACGGCATCGCGAATCCGGATCGTCGCGCCGATGCTGGCCGTCGTGGTCCTGACGGCCTTCTCCGCCATCGTGCCGGCCGCGGGTCCGGCGGGCGATCGCGGCGCGGACCCGCTCTCGTCTTGGAACGACGGGGCGGCGAAGGCCTCCATCGTCGCGTTCGTCGCCCGGGTGACGAAACCCGGCCCGGACTTCGTTGCGCCGGCCGAACGCATCGCCGTTTTCGACAACGACGGCACGCTCTGGGCCGAGCAGCCGATCTACTTCCAGGCCCTGTTCATGCTCGACCGGGTCCGGGCGCTGGCGCCCGGGCATCCGGAATGGAAAACGGAAGAGCCGTTCGCCTCCCTGCTCAAGGGGGACATGAAAGCCGTCCTCGCCGGCGGCGAGCGCGCGTTCGGCCGGATCGCCATGGCGACGCACGCGGGCATGACGACCGGAGAATTCGAGAAGATCGTCCGGGAATGGGTCGCGACCGCTCGGCACCCGAAGACCGGCCGGCTCTACACCGAAATGGTCTACCCGCCGATGATCGAGCTGCTCGCCTATCTGCGGGCGAACGGTTTCAAGACGTTCATCGTTTCGGGAGGCGGCATCGAGTTCATGCGCCCGTGGTCGGAGCAGGTCTACGGCGTCGCCCCGGAAGAGGTCATCGGAAGCCGAATCAAGATGCGGTTCGAGCTGCGCGACGGAACGCCGGTTCTCGTTCGCCTGCCGGAGATGGACTTCGTCGACGACGGGCCCGGCAAACCCGTGGGGATCCAGACGCAGATCGGGCGCCGGCCGCTCGCGGCGTTCGGCAACTCGGACGGCGACCTGCCGATGCTCCAGTGGACGGCCGGAGGTGACGGCCCGCGCTTCGCGCTCCTCGTCCATCACACGGACGCCGAGCGCGAGTGGGCCTACGACCGGACCTCTCCCGTCGGCCGCCTCGACAAGGGACTCGACGAGGCCCGGGCGCGCGGCTGGACGGTGGTCGACATGAAGGCCGACTGGAAGCGCGTGTTCGCTTTCGAATAATCGGATCGAAGCGCGGCTGCCCATCACGCCCATGTCGTGGGCGCGATGTCGGACCGGCCGATGCCGCCACCGCCGCTGGAAATCCTCTCGGTGTATCGGCGTAGCGGAAATCACCCCTGGCCTTGAAGACATGGACGCGATGTGAATCAAAGGCTTTTCACCTGTCCCGGCGGGGTCTCGACCGAGCTGAGCCGTTCGCGGGATGCGGCGATCCAATTCGTGGAGCACGAAATGGACGCGGCGGACCGGGCGGCGGTCGGGACCAGCTCGGCCGAGACCGGGCCGCGGCTGGTCCTGAATTTCACATCGGATCGAAGGCAGATCGTCGCGGCGATCCGGTCCGTGGGGACGTCCCGGACGCCCGATGGAGCCAAAGACCCGCTGGCGCTCGCCTTCGCCCTTCCGGGCAGCCCCGTCGATCAGGCGTTTGCCGCGGAATCCGAAGACACGGGGGCGGCGGTGGCAAACGGGACGACGCAGCTGTTCGGGAATCAGGCCCGGAAAGACGTCGACCGGCTCACCGTCGCCAGGATCTCGCGTTTGCTCGCCGGGATGCAGTCGCTGGCCGCGGCGCTCGATCTCGTCGAGGGGAAGAAGCGGATCCTCTACTTCTCGGCTG
>DASTIQ010000115.1 GCA_035717485.1 Thermoanaerobaculia bacterium
GGGCTCGGATCGCGGCGGCTCTCGCCGCGCGGACCTCCTCCCTGCGGTTACTCGGGAGACTTTCCGCGCGGCGGCCTCCCGCGGCTCGGGCCAAGCCCTCGACCGCTCCGGCGCCCCGCGAGGGATCGGATGGGAGTCCCCGCCGCCGCGACGCTCGCAGGGCTCGGATTACGGCGGCGTCTCGAGGCTCCAAGGGAAATCTCTACTTCAGCTTTTCCTTGATGAGGACCCGGTTCCTGTCCGCGGTCGACGACACGAGGATTCGGAGGGCTTTCGATTTCGCGCCGTCGGTCAGCAGCACGTCGTGGACCATCGGGCCGGAGAGCGTCAGCGGCTGGGCCGCCGTGAAGATCGACCCGATTCCCTGCTCGTGACCGTCGACGAGGACGCGCGCGGAACCGAGCGGCGCGTCGAAGAAGACCTCCCCCTGGGTCCCGTAGTCGAGCTTCGGGATCTTCGAGAACGGATCCTTCGAGATCCGTTTCATCTCGTCGCCCGCCGACTCGACGTCTTTCGGGGCGGAAGGGGCGACGACGATCTGGATGTTCAGATCGCGATATCCGGGAAGCGTCGCTTTCAGCCGATGGATTCCCGGCGCGAGCGGGAAGGGTTTTCCCCCGCCGTGATCGTCCCAGTCGTCGGCGATCCCGATGTACTTGCCGTCGACGGACAATCGCGCCTGGTCCGGGCTGAACTGGAACTTCATCGCGCGCCGCGCGTGGTAGACGTTGTCGAACACGACGTCCGATGCGGGGGCGGGAGCCGGGCCCTCCGGCGCACCCGTGATGGGCGGCGGCACGGCCGGCGCGGTCTTCGTCGAGGGACGAGCCGCCGCTGAATCCGACGAGGTCTTCCGGTTGTCCTTGGTGCGGCCGACCGAGGACGACTCGGGGGACGTCGTCGCGGCCGGGCCGGCGGAGTCCGGAGCGGCGGCCGGCGAGGTCGCGGGCGCCGGTACGGAGGGGGGCGGCGCAAGCGCGACGGAGCTCGAGGCGGACGCGGACGTGGCGGGAGGCGCGGTCACGGCCGGAACCGGCGGAGGCGCCGGCGCCGGAGGAGCGGCGGCCTTCGTCACCCCCGCGAAGATCGACGCGGCGCGGCGCGGCTGCGTGATGACGAAGAGGAAAGCGGCGGCCGCGAGGACGAGCGCCGCGATGCCGAAGAGCAGCGCCGCGCCTCCGCGCCGTTCGACGATGACGGTCGGTCCCGACCCGGACGCGGAAACCGCCGCGGCCGCCGGGGCCGCCGCGAGAGCCGGGGCTCCGGCCGTGGAGGCGGTCCGCGCGGGGATCGGCGTCGGAACCGGCATCCGGAATTCCTGGACGACCGGGGTCGGCCGCGAGTCACGCATCGACGACCCGCCGGCGCGATGCAGGTCGCGGAGGAGCGCCCGGGCGTCGGGATACCGCTCCTCGCGCTTCTTCGCGAGGGCGCGGCGGATGATCTCCGACGTCATCGGCGGAAGATCCGGCCGGATCGAAGCGGGGTCGCGCGGCTCGGTGTGCAGGATCTGGTACACGAGCGCGGTCACGGTGTCGCCGGGGAAGGGGCGCGCGCCGGTGAACATCTCGTACAGCACGACGCCGAACGAGAAGATGTCCGATCGTCCGTCGAGCGTGTCGCCGCGGATCTGCTCCGGCGACATGTAGGAAGGGCTCCCGACCATCATTCCGGTCCGCGTCACGTCCTCGCCTCCGGTCAGGAGCTTCCCGATCCCGAAGTCCGAGACCTTCACGACGCCGTCGCTCCGGATCAGGATGTTTCCCGGCTTGACGTCGCGGTGGACGACCTGTCGCTCGTGCGCGTGCGCGAGCGCCTCGGCGGTCTGGCGGGCGATCAGGAACCGCTGGGCGTCGGAGAGAGGCACGTCGGGGCGGAGGAGCTTCGCGAGCGGCCGTCCTTCGACGTACTCCATGGCGATGAACGTGCTCTCCCCTTCCCGGCCGACATCGTAGATCGTGACGATGTTCGGGTGCTGCAGGCGGCCGGCGATCTTCGCTTCGCGAAGGAACCGCGTCTCGACCTCGTCCCGCCGATCGGAGTCGGTCAGATCCGTGCGGACGATCTTGATCGCGACCTGACGCTCGATCTCCGGATCGACGGCGAGGTAGACGTTCCCCATCGCGCCCTGCCCGAGCGGGCGCTCGATCCGAAAACGGCCGACGTGGGAGCCGGGCTCCATCAGTCTCCGGGCTCCTCCGGAGCGTCGGCGGGACCGGAATCCGTCAGGATCGAGCTGCGGTCGCCCGTATCCTGGAGTCGGTCGAATTCCCGGTCGCGCCTGGCGAGGAGGGCCCGGGCCCGCTCCACGTCCGCCGGCTGCGTGAGAACCGCGATTCCGGTGAGGTCGCCGAAATTGACCGGCTCCATGTGAAACTTGCGGTTGTCGATCTGCGCCTCGATCCCCTCGGATTCGAGGAAGCCGCGGATCAGGTCCGCTTCCACGTCGTCGGGCACCATGGCGACCGGGGTCCACTTCTCGTCCGAGGGCATCAGGGGCTCCTTTCCAAGGCCGTTCGGGCGCGAACCGCCCGCGGGGCGGGCGTCGGACGCTCGATTCGGGACACAAGAGTAACCGATGATCCGTGGCCCGGCACGGGGATGGCGACCACACCGGCGCCCGCGGCTCGGGAACGAGGGAAGGCGCGGGGAAGGCCCGCGGCGCGAAGCCGCCATCGTTCCGGATCGGCGGCTCCCTTCGGGTGCGGGCGGCGCGACACAATCTGCCGCGCGAAAGCGGCTCGACGACGGCACCGCATCGCCTTCATCGAGGCCGACTTGCCGCTGGCCGGGCGCTCCGACCGGAGCAACGCCCGGAACCCTAGGCTTCGACGGCGAGAGGAGAATTCCCGCGGGGAACGACTTTCCCCACGACCGCGGCCGACCCCGCGCCGGCGTCCCGGCATCGCGAGGCGTATTCCTCCCCTCGGCCGTTCGGAACGCACACGAGCAGGCCGCCGGACGTCTGCGCGTCGACCAGGAGGAGGAAGGCATCGTCGGACCAGGGCGCGGTCCAGGCGGTCTTCGGGCGGAGGTTCCGGAAATTCTTGCGGGAGCCGTCCGGGGCGATGCCCCGCCGGGCGAGCGGACGGGCCTCGGGGATCACCGGGATGCGCCCGAGCGAGAACAGGGCGGTGGTCCCCGACGCCTCCATCAGGTTCAGCGCGTGGCCGAGGAGTCCGTAGCCCGTGATGTCCGTCGCGGCCCGCACGCCGAACTCGGGCATCGCGGCGGCGGCCGCGGCGTTCAGCGCGGCCATCTGCTCGCCGAGCCGTTCGAGCGTGTCGTCGCCGACGAGGCGGCGATGGAACAGCCCGCCGAGCGAATCCGCGCGCCCCGCCGAAACGAGCACGCCGACGCCCAGCGGTTTCGTCAGAACCAGGTCGTCGCCCGGCTTCGCCGCCGCGTGGTCGGTCAGGTCGCTCTCGCGCGCGAAGCCGGTCGCGGCGAGGCCGTAGATCGGCACGTCGTGATCGATCGTGTGCCCTCCCGAGAGGGTCGCGCCCGCTTCGACGACCTTCTCGGCCCCTCCGCTCAGGATCGCTTCGAGCACGTCGATCGAGAGGACTTCCGAAGGAAAAGCCGCGATCGCGAGCGCGAGAGCCGGGCGCGCCCCGGCGGCGTAGAGGTCCGAAAGGGCGTTGGCGGCGGCGATGCGACCGAAGAGACGAGGATCGTCGACGACCGGAGTGAAGTAATCGACCGTCTGGACGAGCGCCCGGCCGTCGCCCAGGCGGTAGGCGGAGGCGTCCTCGGACCGGCCGAACCCGGCGAGCAGGTTCGCATCACGGGACGGAGGCATTTTCGAGAGCACGGCCGCAAGGTCGAACTGACCCAGCTTGCAGGCTCAACCCGCGCTGCCGGCGAAGGTCGACAGCGCCGGGCCGGCCGAACGATACGTCATCGAGCAGATAGTAGCGTGGCCAGGCGCCCCGAGCTCATCGACGCGTCGAGGCGCGGCCAGACGCGGGCGGGGACGCGCGTATTCGCTCGATGTACGGCCGCGCCGGCTATGCCGTCTCTTCTTCGCGGAACGTCTCGGCCAACGCCCTCAGCGCGCGATCCGTCAGCGCGCCGGAAAGCGCGGCGAACATGAGCCGGCCGCGCCGGCGGCCGAGATACACGGCGAGCGAAAGGAGGGCGGCTCCGGCGACCCAGAGCGGAAGCGCGGAACGCCGCCGCCGACGCATCGCGGAATCGATCAGTCGCCGCGACGGCCGATCCAGAGTCCCAGGATCAGGCCGATTCCGGCGGCGTAACCGACGGCGCGCAGCGGATTGCTCTTGACGTACTTGCGGAGATCCTCGGAAAGCTGCTCCCACTGATCGTCGATCCGGGAGCTCACGGGGCCCCAGCTCTTGCGTGCGTCGCTCAGGAGATCATCGACCCGCTCGCGAGTCTTCGCGAACGAGGCGCCGAGGTATTCCTTCGTCCGATCGATCTTCTCGTCCACGAAATCGCGCGTTTTATCGAAGGAGTCTTTGCCCACGTTATCCTCCATTAAAGGTCGGAGCTTATCGCAAGAAATGTGCCGTCGTCGCATTCGCCGACGCTCGCGGGGCTCGGATCGCGAATCCGGCCGCGGACCCGCGCCCCGCTCGTTTCGACCCGCGACCCGCCGACTCGCGATTTTCCGTCCGGGCCCCCGGTTCGCCGCTCGCGGATTCGCAAACCCCGTCGCGCCCGACGGGCTGGGATATCTTCCCCCCGATGCAGCGCCTGACGTTTCTGGGGGCGAGCGGCACGGTGACCGGGTCGCGCTACCTTCTCGAAACCGACCGGAACACGATCCTCGTCGACTGCGGCCTGTTCCAGGGAGGATCCGCCCTCCGCGCGAAGAACTGGGAGCCGCTTCCGACGGACGTGTCGAAGATCCGGGCCATCCTCCTGACGCACGCGCACATCGACCACACGGGATACCTGCCGCGCCTCGTCCGGCAGGGGTACACCGGCCCCGTCTACTGCTCCGCGCCGACGAAAGCGCTGCTCCGCTACCTTCTTCCCGACGCCGGCCGCCTCCAGGAGGAAGAAGCCCAGTACGCGAACCAGAAAGGCTATTCGCGCCACAAGCCGGCCGAACCGCTTTTCACGGAAGAGGACGCCAACCGCGCGCTGAACCTCCTCTCCCCCATCCCCTTCGACTCCCCCTCGAGAATCCTGACGGGCATCGAGTTCTCGTTCCACCGCGTCGGCCACATCATCGGCGCCGCCTTCATCCGCGTGCAGGCGGGAGCCGCGTCCGTCCTCTTCTCGGGAGACGTCGGCCGCCGCGACGTCCCCATCCTGAAGGACCCGGAACCGATCCTCGCGGCGAGCACCCTCCTCCTCGAGTCGACCTACGGCGATCGCACGCACGGCGACGAGTCCCCGCTCGCCGCTCTCGAGCGCGTCGTCTGCGACGTCGTCGCGCGAAAGGGGATGCTCCTCATTCCGGCGTTCGCGGTCGGACGCACCCAGGAGATCCTCTATTACCTTCGCCAGCTGCAGCGGGAAAAGAAGATTCCCGACGACCTGCCCATCTGGGTCGATTCCCCGATGGCGGTCTCCGCGGTCGAGATCTACCGCGACTTCACTTCCGAGCACGATCTCGAAACGCGCGAGCTCGAGGACGAGAACGTCTCGCCGATCGACGGCCGGTGGGTGCACCTCATGCGGACGGTGGACGAATCGAAGAGCCTCAACCGCATGGGCGGCCCGGGCGTGATCATCTCCGCCTCCGGGATGCTCAACGGCGGCCGGATCCTGCACCACCTCCGCGTGCGCCTCCCCGACCCCTCGACGACGCTCCTCTTCGTCGGGTACCAGGCGGAGGAAACGCTCGGCCGCGCGATCGAGAACGGCGCGACCGTCGCGCGGATCCACGGCGAGGACGTGCCCGTGCGCGCGCGGATCGAGAAGATCCCGTCGCTTTCGGCGCACGCCGACCAGGGCGAGCTCCTCGAATGGATCTCGAAGATCCCCGAGCCGCCGCGCCGGACCTTCCTCGTCCACGGAGAAGACCCGGCGCGCCGCGCGCTCGCCGACCGGATTCGCGCCGAGCTCCGCTTCGACGTCACGCTGCCCGTTCAGAACCAGACGGAGGATCTGCCGTGAACGACGGCCGCGGCGGGCTCCGGAGGGTTCGCCGCGTTCTCGTCCAGACCCTGAAGGGCTTCTACGCCGACCGCGGCGACGATCTCGCCGCCTCCCTCACGTTCTCGACGCTCGTCATGGCGGTGCCGCTCGTCGCGACGCTCGCCATGCTCCTCGC
Source organism: Thermoanaerobaculia bacterium (assembly GCA_035717485.1). Taxonomy (NCBI): domain Bacteria; kingdom Pseudomonadati; phylum Acidobacteriota; class Thermoanaerobaculia; species Thermoanaerobaculia bacterium. The sequence continues at coordinate 6,251 of DASTIQ010000115.1, forward strand.
GACGTTCTTCCGCCAGAACGACCGCGCGATCCTCGACGCGATCAACTTCGCTCTGCCTTACCAGAGCGCGCGGATCACCGCGAACCTGCGGGAGTTCATCGACTCCGCCAAAGCGGTCTCGGGAATCGGGCTCATCGCGCTCCTCGCGACGTCTCTCCGCCTCATCTTCATCATCGAGAACACGGTCAATCACGTGTGGGGGGCGCCGAAGCGCAAGCGCCTCCTCGCACGGGTCGCGACCTACACGATGGGACTCTTCATCGGGGCGCTCCTGATCGGCGAGCTCCTGACCGGCCTCGCCGAGCTGCGGAAACGCCTCGCTTTCGAGAGCCTCTTCACGTCGGCGGTCGTGGACCGGTTCTTCGCCACGCTCGTCGTCGCAGCCGCGCTCACGCTCCTCTACAAGTTCATCCCGAACGCCCCCGTCTCCTGGCCCTCCGCCGCGTTCGCGGCGGGGATCGTCGCGCTCCTCCTGCGCGTCATCAAGGTGGGTTTCGCGCTGTACTTCAGGCTGTTCCCGACGATCAACATCATCTACGGATCCCTCTCGCTCGTCCTCCTGCTGCTGATCGCCCTCTTCCTCTTCTGGGAGCTCGTGCTCGCGGGCGTCGAACTCACGTTCGTCCTCGACGCCGGCCGCATCGCGACGCTGAGCCGGGAGGGCGAAGGCCGGGCGGAGCTCGCCGTTCGGCTCCTGCTGCGGGCGGCGAAGTCGCCCGCCCGTCTCGAAGATCTCCAGAGGGACCTCGGCCGCCCGTCGGGGGAAATCGACCCGCTCGCCGCGCAGCTCCGCGAGGACGGGCTCCTCGACGGGGCGCGCGAAGAGGCTTTCCACGTCGCGCTCCCCCTCGGCGAGATCCCGCTCTCGCGCGTCGTCACCGCGGTTTCCCCCGACCTTCTCTGCGTGGGCCCGGAGGGCGCCGACCGCGTCGCGCGGATCCTCCGCCGCTCTTTCCGGAAGCTCACCGCCGAGCGCGACTTCGTCCTGAACGTCACGCTCGGCGACATCGCCGGCCGGCGGTGACCCGCCGCCGGGTCGCGCCGCTCGCCGCCGCGGTGGTGCTAGCCTTCGGCCACATGGGAGAGCCCGCGAACCGACTCGCGCAGGAATCGAGCCCGTACCTCCTGCAGCACGCCGGAAATCCCGTCGACTGGTATCCGTGGGGCGACGAGGCGTTCGAGAAGGCGAAACGCGAGGGGAAGCCGGTCTTCCTCTCGATCGGCTATTCGACGTGCCACTGGTGCCACGTCATGGAGCGCGAATCCTTCGAGAACACCGAGATCGCCGCCCTCATGAACCGCGATTTCGTTTCGATCAAGGTCGACCGCGAGGAGCGGCCCGACATCGACAACGTGTACATGACGGCCTGCCAGCTCCTGACCCGCTCCGGAGGATGGCCGCTGACCGCCGTCCTCACGCCCGACGGGCTCCCGTTCTTCGCCGGAACCTACTTCCCCCCCGGAGACGCGCACGGCCGCGCCGGAATGCGCACGCTCCTGCCGCGGATCGCCGAATACTGGAAGAGCCACCGCGCCGAAGCCGAGTCGCAGGCGAAAGAGGTCGAGGCGGCCGTTCGCGGGGCGATCGCGTCTCCCCCGAAGGAGCACGCGGCTCCGCTCGACGCGGCGTTCTCCGCGTCCGTCGCGGAGGAGCTCGCGCGGAGATTCGACCCGGAGCACGGCGGCTTCTCGCAGGCGCCGAAGTTCCCGCCGCACGGCGCGCTCGAATTCCTCGCCGCGCGAGAGGACGGGCGCTCCGTCGCGATGCTCCGGCGGACGCTCGACGCCATGCAGGACGGCGGCGTGTTCGACCAGGTCGGCGGCGGATTCCACCGGTACTCGGTCGACGCGGAATGGTTCGTTCCGCACTTCGAGAAGATGCTCTACGACAACGCGCAGCTCCTCTCCGCGTACGCAGCCGCTTCCCGGCGGTTCGGCGACGCCGGGTACGGCGACACCGCCCGCGCGATCGCCGGATGGCTGGAGCGTGACATGAAGACCGCCGAAGGGGCGTACGCGTCCGGGCTCGACGCCGATTCGGAAGGCGTCGAGGGCAAGTACTACCTCTGGACGGCGGCGGAGGTCGACGCCGCGCTCGGTCCGCGGGAAGCGCCGCTCTGGCGGGAGGCGTTCGGAATCTCCGAGCGCGGGAACACGCCGGCGGAATTCGCGGAAGGACGCGGAAAGAACCTTCCGCGGCGCGTCGGAAGCGACGCGGCGCTCGCAAAGAAACACGGCGGCGATCCCGGAGGAATCCGCCGGCGGCTCGAGGCGGACGCCCGCCGGCTGGAGGAGGTCCGCGCCCGCCGCGTGCCGCCGGCCCGGGACGACAAGGTCCTCACCTCGTGGAACGCGCTCGCCGTGTCGGCGCTCGCCCGCGCGTCACGCGACCTCCGGGAGCCGCGGCTGGCCGCCGACGCCCGGCGGGTTGCCGACTTCCTCCTCGCCGCGCAC
>DASTIQ010000116.1 GCA_035717485.1 Thermoanaerobaculia bacterium
CCGTCCGGCTCGATGCATCGCCGCGCCGGCCCGGTCTAGAGTTCGGAGGCGAAGAGCCCGTAAAACCACTCGAAGAACCGTTCCCCCGTGGACCGCGTCTTCCAGGCGGCGAGCGTGATCTCGTCGCTTCGGGTGCGGTCCCGCTCGAACATCGCGGCGACGTCCGCGGCGAGCCGCGCGCTGCGGACGTTGACGTTCGCCTCGTCGTTCAGGAAGAACGACCGGCTGTCGATGTTCGCGGACCCGATCGACGTCCACAACCCGTCGAAGGCCGCGACCTTCGCGTGCATCATCGTCGGCCGGTATTCGAAGATGCGCACGCCCGCCTCGAGCAGCGCGCCGTAGGTCGACCGCGAGACGCGCCGCACGTAGCCGAGGTTGTTCTTCTCTCCCGGCACGATCACCTCGACGCGCACGCCGCGTCGCGCCGCGTCCGTCAGCAGGCCGGTCGTCGTCGAATCGGGGATGAAATAGGCGTTCTCGATCAGGATTTCGCGGCGCGCGGCGTGGATCAGCACGTCGAGGCCCAGGGCGGCGCGCGAGCAGCGCACGCCGAAGGACGATCGAAGCATCAAGACGTCATCGTCGCCGGCGGGCGTGAGCTCGGGATAGTCGTCGGGCCCGGCCGGCACGGGCTTTCCCGCCTCGATCCAGTTCTCCGCGAAGACGCTCTGGATGCGCGCGACGGCCGGCCCCTCGACCGAGACGGCGACGTCGTGCCAGTGCTTCGGAGAATCGGCGTCGCCGCTCCAGCGGTCGTCGAATCCCTGGCCGCCGAGAAACGCCGTCGTCCCGTCGACCACGAGGATCTTCCGGTGGGTCCGGTTCTTCAGCCGGTGGAAGAGGAGGAGCGGCCGGAAACGCTCGAACTCGACGCCCGCCTTCTTCATCTCCGACTCGAGGGTCTTCGACAGGGTGTGGCTCCCCCAGGCATCGGCGAGCACGCGGCAGCGCACGCCGGCTCGGGCGCGCTCCTCGATCGCGCGCGCGAACCGCACGCCGGTCGCGTCGGACTGGAAGATGTAGATCTCTACGTTGATCGTGGCGCGGGCATTTCGGATCGCTTCCAGCATCGCGGCGAAGATTCCGTTCCCGTTCTCGAGGAGCACGCAGCGGTTCCCGGAGATCAGCGGCTCCCCCGTGACGCTCGAGAGCTCGCGGCCGAAGTCGGCGCTCGAGGGGTCGAGCTTCCCTTCGAAGAAGAAGACGGAAACCGGCTTCGGTCCGACGGAGCAGCCGAGCGAAAGGACCAGGGCCGCGGCGGCCGCCGTCCGGGAGATCCGCGGGACTCGGGAAAACACGCGCGAAGAGTACACGACAGGCCTCCGGCCGGGTGGACCCCGGGGCGGACGGCGTTTGCGGGGATAATCCGCGCGTGCTTCGCCGGACCGCCGCCGCCGCCGCTCTCGCGCTCTTCCTTTCCGCGTGCGCTCCGTCGCCCCCGGGCCACGAAGGGATCCCGATCGGGTTCTACGGCTCCCTGACGGGACCGACCGCCACCTTCGGCCAGTCGGGGAAGAACGGCGCGACCCTCGCGCTCGACGAGATCAACGCCGCGGGCGGCGTCCTGGGGGTCAAGCTCGCCCTCCACGTCGAGGACGATCGCGGGGAACCGGCCGAGGCCGCCTCCGCCGTGTCGAAGCTCATTTCCCGCGATCACGTCGTCGGCCTCATCGGCGAGGCGGCGTCCTCGCGCACGCTCGCCGCGGCGCCGATCGCGCAGAAGAGCGAGATCCCGATGATCACTCCCTCCTCGACGAACCCGCAGGTGACGCTCGTCGGTCCGTACGTCTTTCGGGTCTGCTTCACGGACGACTTCCAGGGCGCCATGCTCGCGCGTTTCGCCGCCGTCGAGCGGAAGGCGAAGACGGCGGTCCTCCTCACCGACGTCCGGAGCGACTACAGCGTGGGGCTCGGCCGCGCGTTCCGGCGCTCGTTCGAAGCGCTCGGGGGAAAGATTCTCGGAGAGCAGAAGTATTCCGAGGGCGACACCGATTTCTCGGCGCAGCTCACCCAGATCCGGACGACGGAGCCCGACGTCCTCTTCGTGCCGGGCTACTACACCGACGTGGGCCTGATCGCGCGCCAGAAGAAGTCGCTCGGGGTTCCGGGAACGCTCCTCGGGGGCGACGGGTGGGACTCTCCGCGCCTGACCGAAATCGGCGGAGACGCGCTCGACGGGGCGTACTTCGGAAACCACTATTCGCCGCAGGATCCCGATCCCGCCGTGCGCCGGTTCGTGGCCGCGTACCGCGCCCGGTTCGGCGACGTTCCCGACTCCGTGGGCGCGCTCGCCTACGACGCGGCCCGGCTCCTCGCGGACGCGATCCGGCGCGCGGGATCGACCTCGGGTCCCCGGATCCGGGAAGCGCTCGCGGCGACGGCCGCGTTCCCCGGCGTCACCGGCGCGCTGACGTTCGACCTGGAGCGGAATCCGATCAAGCCGATCACGATCCTCGAGATCGAGACCGGCCGCTACCGGTTCGTCGAGAAACTCGCCCCGGAGCCGCGGACGAAGTAGCGCGTCGAGCGCCCCCCTCGCTCCCGTGCCCCCGTTCCGGCTCCCGCGGCCGAAGGCGGCTCGATTCGGAACACGCCGGAGGAGCGGCCCGGCACGAGCCCGGTCCGCCGACGCCTCGGCGAAGGTGGACGGCTTGCGGTCTCCCGCCCGCCCTATCTTTTTTCGATGACGACGTCGTCGAAAGCCACCGGCACCGGCGCTTCGGCGACGAGCCCCGCCGCGCCGGCGCGCGGCTGCGGATCTCGCGCCTCGATCGCCTTCTGTCCCGAAACCCAGACCTCGAGCCGGTCGCCGGCCGCGGCGAGCCGAACCGTTCGCCAGATCGGCTCGTTCGAGCGGATCGGCGCCGCGCCGAGAGTCTCGGCCTTGCCGGCTCGGACGGAAAGCGCCGTCACCGTCTCCGACTGGAAGTCGACGAGGGCCGCGACGAAGTTCGCCGGGTTCTGGTAACGCAGGACGACTCCGCCTCGGGCGAATCCTTTCACCGCGGCTCGCTTGGCGGCCGACTGAACGGATCCGTCGGCGAACGAGGGTTCCTGCGTCGAGAGCGCGAAATGAAAGTGGCCCGCCTGGCCGGTGGCGTTCGTCTGGATCGCGACCATCGGATGGGAGAGCGAAGTCGCGTCGGGTATCGACTTCCATTGCTCGGGAGCGAGCCCCGGCGTCCCCTCGAAACGGAAGAATGCCGGCGTCCCGCCCGCGGCGTCCGAGTCGAACTCGCGGCGGATCGTCGTGCTCCCGGCGAACGCGAGCCCGGCCACCGCGGCGGCCGAGGCGGCGAGGGCGATGAGGCTCCTGGATCTCGACATCCCGTCCTCCTTCAGAAGGAGAGAATCGAATAGACGGTGTTCCCGGAAGCCATGAAGGCCTGCCGCGAGTAAGGATCGACGACGATCCGGACGTCGGCCGGCGCGGGCAGATTTTCGGCGAGGGATTCGGCCCAGCGCGGAGCCTGAGCGTCGAGGAATTCGGCGACGAGCGCTTCGTCGGTCTTCCCGCGCGCGCCGGCGAGCTCGCGCAGCTTCGCGACGTCGGCAGGCTGGATCCGGAAATGGTATCCGCCGCAGTCGCGATCGGCTCCCGCGATGATCGCGGGAACGCCCGCGCCGAACTCGGCGCTCTCGCTCACCGGTGCCCCAGGAGGTTCTTGGCGATCACCATCCGCTGGATCTCGGAGGTTCCCTCGTAGATCGTCGTCACACGTGCATCGCGATAGTACCGCTCGACGGGGTATTCCTTCGAGAAGCCGTATCCGCCGAAGATCTGGCAGGCTCTCGCGCAGACCGCGTTGCACGCCTCCGATGCGAAGACCTTCGCCATCGAGGACTCCTTCGAGTATTTCCCGCCCGGTCGCTCCGAGAGCCACGCCGCCCGATGCGTGAGGAGGCGCGCGGCGTCGATCTGCACCTTCATGTCGGAGAGCTGGAACGCGATCGCCTGGTGCTCGCCGATCTTCTTCCCGAACGTTTCCCGCGTCTTCGCATGCGCGACCGAAGCCTCGAAGGCTCCCTGCGCGATCCCGACCGACTGCGCCGCGATTCCGATTCGCGAGTGGTCGAGCGTCGTCATCGCGATCCGGAACCCCTCGCCCTCGGCGCCGAGCCGCCGGGATTCCGGAACGCGGACGTTCTCGAAGAAGAGCGAGGCCGTCTGCGACCCGTGCAGCCCCATCTTCTCCTCGTTCCGGCCGACCTGGAAGCCCGGATCGTCGTCGCGAAGGAGGAACGCGGTGATCCCGCGCGTCCCGGCCCCCGGGTCCGTCATCGCCATCACGACGTACCACCGCGCGACGCCGGCGTTGGTGATCCACGACTTCGTGCCGCTGATCACGTACTCGCCGTTCTTCCGTTCGGCGCGGGTCTTCTGGTTCGCGGCGTCGGAGCCCGACTGCGGCTCCGTCAGCGCGTAGGCCCCGATCGCGCGCCCCGACGCGAGCTCGGTCAGGATCGTCTTCTTCTGCTCGTCGGAACCGAACCTCCAGATCGGATAGCACGCGACCGAGTTCGTGACGCTCATGATGACCGCGAGCGACGCGTCCACCCGGGCGACCTCTTCGATCGCGAGCATGTACGACACGACGTCGAAGCCGGCGCCGCCGTACTCGGCGGGAACGAACATTCCGAGGAAGCCGAGCTCTCCCATCTTCGCGACGACCTCGGAGGGAAAGGCATGCGACCGCTCGCGCTCGGCGATCCCGGGAGCGATCTCGCGCTCCGCGAAGTCGCGCGCGGAGTCCCGCACGGCCCGCTGGTCTTCCGTCAGCTC
>DASTIQ010000117.1 GCA_035717485.1 Thermoanaerobaculia bacterium
CTGTGCCTCCTCGAGCAGGGTCGAGAACGAGTCGAATCCGTAGTAGCTCTCGTTGAAGTACGGCTTCTTGCGCTGCATCGTCTGCTTGACCATCGATCCCCAGATCACGTCCTTGTTCTCGCGCTTCAAGGCCAGGATCGAGTCGAGCATCAGGCGGAACACCTCGCGGCGCTTCTCCGGCAGCTGGTCGAGGGACGGAAGACCCGCGGCGGGCCCGCGCACGAGGTCCTCGTAGAAGATGAACTCGTCGCAGTTGGAGACGAGGAGGTCCGACGAGGAGTTCTTCACGCCGACGCCGAGCGTCCGCTTGTCGTTCTCCTTCAACTTCGAGACGAGCGGCGAGAAATCGGAATCCCCGGACGCGATCACGAAGGTCGTGATGTGCCCCTTCGAGTAGCAGAGGTCCATCGCGTCGACGACGAGCCGGATGTCGGCCGAGTTCTTCCCCGTGTAGCTCCGCTGCGGGATGTCGATCAGCTCGATCGCGTTCTCGTGGAAGGGCCGCTTGTAGTCGAGGTAGCGGCTCCAGTCGGCATAGGCCTTCTTGTAGACGATCTTCCCCTTCTCGAGCAGCCGCTCCAGCATGAGGTCGATGTCGAACTTCGGATACTTCGCCTCCCGCGCGCCGATCGCGAGGTTGTCGAAGTCGATGAAGACCGCCAGGCGCTGTTCGTCGTTGGAAGAGGTGGGCATCGGGGACGGCCCTCCGCTGGAGGTGAACATCACGGTCTCGGACGGCGCGAACGCCGGCGGCGCCGGAGGTGCCGGCGCCTCGAAGACCTCGAAGGGAGGCGCGAGAGCGGCGGCCACGGCGCTCTCCCCCGTCGTTTTCTTCCGGTGGCGGACCCCGCCGCGCCGGCTTCGCCGCTTCGGTTTCGCCGCGGCGGAGCCCTCCGGCTCCGTCACAGCTCGCACTCGGCCGGGTCGGCCGGGCTCGTCAGGAGGAACGAGGTCAGCACGGTCGCGACCAGGTCCCCTCCGTCGTCGTACAGATCGATGGTTCCCACGTTGATGCGTTTTCCTTTCTTGACCACGCGGGCGCGGGCGGTGACGTCCGTCCGGGCCCTCTTGAAGTAGTGGATGGTGAGGTCCGCGGTCGCAAACCCCATCTCTCCGTCGAAATTCGTCGAGAGCGCGAACGCCATGGCGGAATCGGCGAGGGTCGCGAGCACCCCGCCGTGAACCGCGCCGTGGCCGTTCGAGATCTCGGGACGGAAGGGCATCCGCAGCGTGCACCCGTCGAGCGAGAGCTCCTCGATCGTCGGATGGAGCATCGCGGCGATCGGGTGGTTTCTGAGCCGGTCGGAGAGTCTCTCCTTCAGGTCCGGCGAAATGCCTTCCATCCGACCGATTCTATACGGTCGGGGCGGGCGGCGGAGGAGACCACCAGGAAAGGATCTTCTTGACGTAATTGACCGTTTCCCGGTACGGCGGAACGCCGCCGTACGACTCGACGGCGTCCTCGCCCGCGTTGTACGCGGCGAGCACGAGCTCGGGAGCGTTCGAAAATCGAACACAAAGCGATTTGAGGTATCTCACGCCGCCGCGAATGTTCGCGGCGGGATCAAACGATCGTCGGACCCCCAACCTTTCCGCGGTCGCCGGCATCAGCTGCATGAGGCCCCGCGCTCCCTTGCGCGAGACCGCGTACGGATTGAAGTTCGACTCCGCCCGGATCAGCGCCGTCACGAATCCGACGTCGAGGTTCGCTTTCCGGCACTCCTCGTCGATCAGGCGCGCGTAAGGCGTGGGCCGTGAGGCATTTCGGACGGTCTTGTACGAAAGGTCGAGGCCCTTTCGTGCGGGTTTCAAGTCCTTCACCTCCGCCGGAGGGGCAGCCACTTCGTCGTCGACGATTCGTTCGACGGCCAGGAGCGAGGTCGTGTATCCGCCGCCGCCCGGCAAGGTGATCTCGATGTCTTCCCCGGAAACCCGGTAGTCCGAGATCTTGACGATCCGCCCGTCGTTGAAGATGGCGAGCGATGCTGCGGCGGGGGCGGAAATCCCGCAGAAAACCAACAGCATCAAAGAGAAAGCCGATTTCATCCCTTCCGGGAACGAGGGGGCCTCGCCGGTTATTTCCATTGACTCCCCATGATACTCGACTATACTGCCGACCCTATAGACCAAACGCATCGCGAGCCCGTGTATCAAAGGGGTATTTCTATCTGATCGAAGCCCAGCCGGCGGACGCCTCCTGGGAAAAAGGAGAAGAAGGATGAAAGATCGACAGCGTTTCTCTTTCCGGAGGCTCGGCCTCGCCGCCGCGGCCCTCGCGGCGATCGGCCTCGCCGGAGCGCGGACCGCGGGCGCGGTCGCGTGCAGCACGGCACCGAACGTGACCAGCGTTTCGCCGGATTTCGGCCCGCAGACGGGGGGCCTTCCGCAAGTCAAGGTCCTCGGTACCGGATTCTGCTCGTCCGGCCTGAAGGTCTGGTTCGGAGCGAACAAGGTCTCCAACGCGAACGTCAGCTTCGTCAGCTCGACGGAGGTCGACGTCACCCCACCCGCTTCCACCATCGTCGGATCCGTGACCGTGCGCGTCCAGCAGCAGACGTCGTCGAAGACGAAGCAGTCCCGTCTCCTCAACGGGTACACCTACACCTGCGTCGGCTGCACGGTGACCCCGGTGTCGCTCCAGTTCGAAGGAGTCGACACGGCCGCGCAGACGACGGAACCCAACGGCGTGCTCGAGCCGGGTGAATCCACGGTCGCCATCAAGCCCACCGTCCAGAATACGAGCGGCTCCACGGAAGACTCCGTGACCGGTGCGATCACGAGCTTCACCGGCCCCCAGAACGCCGCGAGCGACATCGTCTACCACATGGACGACTCGGCCGCCGACTACGGCTCGATCTCCTCGGGCGCGACGGCGGACTGCGGGTCCGACTGCTATGCCGCGACCATCACGATCGGCGGCAGCGGCAACCGTCCGACGGTCAACACCCCCTCGGACATCGACTGGGATGCGCAGATGGAGGAAACGCCGACGACGACCGTCGCCTCCGTGACGGCTGCCCAGACCCCCTACACGTGGCGCGTCCACGTCGGCGGCACGTTCACGGACGAGCCGAAGAGCGACACCTTCTACGACTACGTGGAACGCCTCGTCCACAACCACGTGACCTTCGGCACGAACGCCTTCGCCGGGTTGTTCTCGCCGGGCCAGCACTCTCCCCGCAACCAGATGGCGACCTTCATCGCCCGCGCCTTCGCCGCGGGCGACGCGAACGTCCCGGCGAGCGGGACGATCTCCCCGGCCGAGAACCCGCTCGTCAACGGGAGCTACAACTGCGACTCCGGCCCGTCGCTCTTCGCCGACGTGGGGCTCGGCGACGCCAACTTCTGCCGGTACATCCACTACATCACGAAGCTCAACGTCACGAGCGGATGCAACGCGTCGGTCCCGGACTACTGCCCGTTGACGAACGTCTCGCGCGCCGTCATGGCGGTCTTCATCTCGCGCGCCCTCGTCCCGGGTCTCGGAGACCCCGGCGTTCCGAACTCGAACACCGGGACGGGGCCGTACGCTTCCCGGAGCTACGACTGCGCGAACGGTCCCTCGCCGTTCCTCGACGTCCCGCTCGACAGCCCGGCGGGAACGAATCCGAGCTGCAAGAACATCGGATACATCTGGACGCTCGGGATCATCGACGGCGATTGCGGCAGCTGCAACAACACCGCGAACTTCTCCCCGAACGACCTCGTCACCCGCGGCCAGATGTCGAAGTTCATCGACAACGCGTTCAACCTGGTCATCGGCCCCGCCCAGTAAACGGAATTCGAACCGGACCCTACGGGCCCCCTTCGCGGGGGCCCTTTTTTTTGCGAGCCCGCGGGTGGAACTCGTCGTACACGGAGCGCAGCCGGGCCCGCGAGACGTGCGTGTAGATCTGGGTCGTCGCGATGTCGGCGTGCCCGAGCATCATCTGGACGGATCGAAGGTCCGCTCCATGCTCCAGCAGGTGCGTCGCGAAGGAATGGCGGAGCACGTGCGGCGAGATCTTCCCCCGGATCCCGGCCTTCCGTGCGTAGTTCTCGATCAGCTGCCAGAAGCGCTGGCGCGTCATCGGCGCGCCGCGCCGGTTGAGGAACAGGTGCGGCGAGCGCTTCGCGTCGAGGTCCGGCCGCGCCTCCGCGACGTACCGCCCGATCCATTTCCTCGCCGCCCGGCCGAGCGGGACGAGCCGCTCCTTGTTCCCCTTCCCCATCACGAGAACCGTTCCCGACGGGAGGTCGACCCGTTCGGTTTCGAGGCGAACGAGCTCCGAGACGCGCAGCCCGGTCGCGTAGAGGGTTTCGAGCATCGCGCGATCGCGGAGGCCGAGCGGGTCGGACGCGTCGGGAGCCGCGAGGAGCGCATCGACGTTCTCCGCCGAAAGGACGTGCGGCAGGGCGGCCCAGGTCTTCGGGTTCTCGACGTGCGCGGTCGGGTCCTCGGCGAGGATCCTCTCGCCGACCGCGAATCCGAAGAAACCGCGGAGCGCGGAGACCAGGCGCGCGGCCGAGCGGGCCGAGAGCCCCGCGGCGCGCCGCGCCTGGAGATGGCGCACGACCTCGGCGCGGCCGACGTCGGCGAGCGCGATCCGCCGCGACGCGAGCCAGCGCCCGAACGCGGCCAGATCCCGGCCATACGCTTCGACGCTCCGCGGCGAGAGACCGCGCTCGACCGACAGCCGGTCGAGATACGTCGGGAGGTGCCGGTCGAGGAATTCGTCGGGGGCGTCCGCGCGCATGCGGCGCCGCTTCGCGACCTCAGGAGACCGCGAGCGTCTTCGTCGGCGCCTTCCGGCGGCAGATCTCCAGGATCTCCTCGTCGGTCAGGACCCGGTCGCTCGTCTTCGCCGCCTGGAAGATCGCCGAGACGACCTCGGGAGCGGCGTCGATTCCGTGCTCGGAGAGCCAGTAGACGACGTTCGACTCCCCCGACATCGGCCCGATCTCGATCTTCTGCCGGCGTCCGACCATCGCGGCCGGAACGCCCGAGTAGACGCGGTCGGCGAGCCAGTCGTCCCCCTTGTGGCGCGCCTTGATGATCGCGGCGGCATGGACTCCCGTGCCGGTGCGGAACGCGTCCTTGCCGACGATCGGATAGTTGTCGGTGAGCGGGACTCCCGTCGCCTCCGAGATCGTCCGGCAGTAGCGCGAGAGCGCGGTCAGGTCCCGGTCGATCCATCCGAGGAGCTGCAGGTTCACGAGCAGCTGGTCCATCGGCGTGTTGCCGACGCGCTCTCCGATGCCGAGTCCCGTTCCGTGCACCCGGTGCGCGCCCGCCTCGAGCGCGGTGATCGAATTGATCACGCCGAGACCGCGATCCTGGTGCCCGTGCCAGTCGACCTTGACGTCCGGGGCGATTTCGTCGACGAGCGCCCGGGTCCAGGAAACGAGCGCGCGCACGCCGTCCGGCGTCGCGTGGCCGACCGTGTCGCACACGCAGACGCGGGAGGCGCCGGCGCGGATCGCCGCCGTGAACAGCGTCCGGAGGTCGTCCGGGTGCGAGCGGGTCGTGTCCTCGGTGACGTACATGATCGGAAGACCCTCGCGGACGCAGAGAGAGACGGCGTCCTCGGTGAGCCGCAGGATCTTCTCCATGCTCCAGTCTTCCGCGTACTGCCGGATCGGAGACGAGCCGATGAAGGCGTGCACCTCGATCGAGACGCCGTACTTCTGGGAGATCTCGACGATCGGCAGGATGTCGGACGCGATCGTCCGCGCCGCGCACGTCGGCCGGAGGCGCATTCCGGTCGTCGCGATCTCCTCGATGATCCGGGAGACGTCGCGGACGACGTGCGGGCCGGCGCCCGGCAGCCCGACGTCGGCGACGTCGATCCCGAGCGCGTTCATCAGGTGGAGGATTTCGAGCTTCTTCTCGATCGAGGGAGTGCGGACCGAGGGCGACTGGAGCCCGTCGCGCAGCGACTCGTCGTCGAGCTCGACCGGCAGGAAGAACGGCTTCGGCGCGTGCGCGGCGCGATTCCAGTCGTAAACGAGGTCCGATTCCGCCGGCCGGGGTTTGGATTCCATCGCGGGAATTCTACCGCGTTCGCTCCGCAACGTGGTCGCGCTTCATCCGGCGGTGCGCGGACCTCGACGAGCGATTCGCGCCGTTCGGGAGATGAGACAGAACGACTCCCCCCGTCCCGGGAACCCGAGGCGGCCCCTCGGCGATCGCCAAACGATGAGGCGCGTCGAGGCGCGGGCCCGGCGGGATGCGGGCCGACCGCCACGTCCCGAGGCGTACCGGGGCATATGTCGCCGGGCGGCGCGGGCGGCACGCGCCCGTATTCGCTCGAGGGATGGTCCGCGCCCGCTATTTTCCCGAGAAGCGCGCGACGCGCTTTTCGAGAAAAGCCTTCATCCCCTCCCGCATATCCTCCGTGGAGGCGCACACGCCGAACAGCGTCGCTTCGAGCTCCAGCCCGTCCTCGAGAGGAAGGTCCAGGCCGTTGTGGATCGCGTCCATCGTGAACGCGACCGCCAGCGGGGCGTTGGCGAGGATTTTTCCGGCGAGCTCGCGGGCCGCGGCGAGGGCCTCCCCGGCGGGAACGACGCGGTTGACGAGGCCGATCCGGAACGCCTCGGCCGCGCCGATCGGCTCGCCGGTCAGGCAGATCTCCATGGCTCGCCCCTCTCCGACGATCCGCGCGAGCCGCTGCGATCCCCCGTACCCCGGAAGGATCCCGAGCTTGACCTCCGGCTGGCCGAGCTTCGCGTTCTCCGAAGCGACACGCAGCGTGCAGGCGAGCGCGAGCTCGCACCCGCCGCCGAGAGCGAAACCGTTGATCGCCGCGATCACGGGTTTCCCGAGATTCTCGAGACGGGAGAAGACGGCCTGCCCGCGGAGCGCGTGCGCGCGCCCCGTGACCGGCGTCATGGTGGCGAGCTCCGAAATGTCGGCGCCCGCGACGAACGCCTTCGGCCCCGCGCCCGTGACGATCATCGCGCCCACGCCGTCGTTCGAGCGCGCCTGCTGGATCGCGCCGTCCAGCTCCTCGAGCACCTGCGAGTTCAGCGCGTTCATCTTCTCGGGACGGTTGACCGTCGCCAGCAGGATCCGGTCGACGACTTCGATCTCGACGAGAGCCATGGATTTCCTCCTATCGGGCCGGCGGGCCCGGGCGGGCGCGCCGGATCCCGGCGGCGAGCGTCCTCGCCGGCACGTCAGCGGGCCGCGTCGGCCTCCCGGCGGTTCCCCTTCTCGTCGTAACGGTAGAAGCCGCGCCCGGTCTTCCGGCCGTACATCCCCGCGAGCACCATCTTCTTCATGAGCGGCGGCGGAGCGAAGCGCTTCTCCCGGTACTCGTGAAACATGATCTCGCTGATGTAGTACGCCGTGTCGATTCCGACGAAATCGAGGAGGGTGAAGGGGCCCATCGGGTACGCGCAGCCGAGCTGCATCCCCTTGTCGATGTCCTCGACGGAGCCGACCCCCTCCTCGAGCGCGCGGATCGCGTCGAGGAGATACGGAACGAGGAGGCGGTTGACGATGAATCCGGAATTGTCGCGCGCGGCGATCGGCTCCTTGCCGAGCGACCGGGCGAACGCGAAGACCGCCTTCTGCGTTTCCGACGACGTGAGGATCGTCTGGACGACCTCCACGAGCTTCATGACCGGAACCGGGTTGAAGAAATGGAGCCCGGCGAACCGGTCGGGCCGTTTCGTCGCCATCGACATCTCGATGATCGTCAGCGAGGAGGTGTTCGAACAGAAGATCGTCTCCGGCTTGCAGACGCGATCCAGCGTGCCGAACGTCTCCTTCTTGAGGTCCAGGTTCTCCACGATCGCCTCGAGAATGAAGTCGCAGTCCTTCAGGTCGTCGAGCGACGTCGTCCCCGAAAGCCTCGCGCCGATCGCCTCGCGGTCGGCCGCCGAGAGCTTTCCCTTCTCGACCGCTCGGGCGAGCGACCCGTGCAGCCGGTCCATCCCCTTCTTCAGGAAGCCTTCGTCGACCTCCCGCACGACGGTGTCGTACCCGGCTTTCGCGCAAACCTCCGCGATGCCCGAGCCCATCAGCCCGCACCCCAGCACGCCGACTTTCTTCATTCTTTCTCGCTCCTGCCGTCGATGTCTTCTTCCGGAACCGGCGCATCATACCCGAACGATTCGCCACAAAAGTCGTGAAGCGAAAGGTCGGAGGAGAACTCCGGACCGGGGAACGCGTAGATCGGAGACGAGGGCGACCGCGTCACCCATCCGCGGCCGACCCACAGGCCGACGAGCTCCGAGAAGAGCGCGGCGTCGCCGAGCGCCGCGCCGACCGCGGACAGGTCCCCGAGCGACTTCGACTTGAGCTGTCGGAGGAAATCGTCGACCGCCGCGGTGCGAACGGGAAAATCGAGGAGGCGGGACGAGAGGTCGGTCATCGGGCCGGATTATGCACGATGAACAACGGATGAATCCTGATGCGCGCATCGAGTGCGGGTAATCGGCGTCACTCGTCCCGCGGCGAGATGGAATCGTCGTTCCGGATGGTTCGGTTGAAACGACGTCGAGGCGCGGCCAGACGCGAGCGAGACGGGTTGCGGGGTCGCCCGCGCCGTCCCGAGGCGTACTGAGAGCGTACGTTGAGGGCGGCGCGGGCAGCACGCGCCCGTAGTCGCTCGATGTATGGTCCGCGCCAGCGAATGCGCCAGCGTTCTAGCGTTCGAGGATCATGGCGTACCCCTGCCCGCCCCCGATGCACGCCCCCGCCAACCCCCGTTTCACGCCCCTTCGCCTCATCTCGTAGAGAAGCGTCAGCGCCAGCCGGGCGCCCGTCGCCCCGAGCGGATGGCCGAGCGCGATCGCGCCGCCGTTGGCGTTCAGCCGATCGCGGTCGATCCCGAGGTCCTTCACGACGCCGAGAATCTGTCCGGCGAAAGCCTCGTTGATTTCCCAGAGGTCGATGTCCGCGATCGACAGCCCCGCCTCCGCGAGCGCCTTCCGCGCCGCGGGCGCCGGGCCGATCCCCATCAGCTCCGGGTCGCAGCCGACGACCGCCCACCCCGCGATCCGGCCGAGCGGGGTCTTACCCTCCGCCCGCGCCTTCTCCGCGGACGTCACGACGAGCGCCGCGGCGCCGTCGACGATCCCGGAGGCGTTCCCCGCCGTGACCATGCCGTTCTCGCCGAACGAAGGCTTCAGCTTCGCGAGCGCCTCGATCGACGTATCGGGCCGCAGCGAATCGTCGGCCGAGATCGTCTGCGGTCCCTTGCGGGTCTTGACGGTGATCGGGGCGATCTCCTCCGCGAACTTCCCGGCCGCCTGGGCCGCGGCGGCGCGCCGCTGCGACTCGAGCGCGAACGCATCCTGCTCCTCGCGCGTCACCCCGTATTTCGCGGCGACGCGGTCGGACGTCTGCGCCATCATGAGCCCCGAGTACGTGTCGAGGAGGGCCTCGTAGAGCGAGTCCTCGAGCTTTGCGCCTCCGAGCCGGAATCCCTTCCGCGCGCCGCGAATGACGTGCGGCGCCTGCGTCATGTTCTCCATGCCGCCGACGAGCACGGTCTGCGCGTCCCCGAGCAGGATGCGGTCGGCGCCCTGCGCGATCGCCTCGAAGCCGGAGCCGCAGAGCCGGTTGACGGTCAGCGCCGGCACCTCCTTCGGAACGCCGGCCTTGAGCGCCACGTGGCGCGCGCCGTAAACGGCGTCCGAGGAGGACTGGATCACGTTTCCGAAGATCACGTGGTCGATCGTGGAGGGCTCGACGCCGGAGCGCCGGAGCGCCTCCTTCGCCGCGACGACTCCGAGGTCGATCGCGGAGACGTCCGAAAAGACTCCGTTGTAGTCGGCCATCGGGGTGCGCGCCCCGTCCAGGATGACGATGTCGTTCTTGGGCTTCATGCGGCTAGTCTACGTCGACCGCGGCCTCGTGGAACCGCCGGCGCACGGCGTTGAAGTCGACCGGCCCGACCTCCGGGTGCACGCGGTTCGTCAGCAGAACGTAAATCCTCCCGCGCTCCCGGTCGATCCAGACCGACGTTCCGGTGAAACCCGTGTGGCCGATCGACGACTCGGGAAAAGCGTCGATCGCCGAGCCCGCGCCGCGCTTGCGCTGCCAGAAGAGGCCGCGCGACTCGGGAAGATCGGGAGTTCCGTCGTCGCCGAACTCGCCGGCCGAGCCGAGCCATGGACGCGCGAGCTTCCAGACGTCTTCCGCGGTTCCGAACAGGCCCGCGTGCGCGGCGACGCCGCCGCGCCCCCACGCGTTCCCGTCGTGTACTTCCCCGCGGATCGTCTCCGTGCGGAAGCCGCCGAAGCGGATACCGAGCTTTTCGCAGAGCTCCGCCTCGAAGCGGTTCCCGCGTTCGGTCGGCATCGCGCGCTCCGCGTCGGCAAGGGGGCCGAAAACCGCTCCGCTGGCGGCGGGCGACGCGATCTCGCGCGCGAACGCGCGATCGATCGGCTCCGAGAGGACCGTCTCGAGGATCTCGCCGAACACGAGCGTCCCGAGGTCGCTGTAGACGACCGATTTGCCCGGCCTCGACTCCGGCTCGAGGGTCGCGAGCGCCCGCCGGTAGGCGTGCGCGCCGAACCCCGACGCGTACAGCGGGCGCCAGGCCGGAAGACCCGAGACGTGGGTCGCGAGATGACGCACGCGAATGTCCTCGAAACGCGTGCGCTTGAAATCCGGGAGGTAATCGCCGATCGCGCGATCCCACTCGAGCCCCTGGTTCGCCGCCAGGCGCGCGAGCGCCGCCGTCGTGAGGACCTTCGTCAGCGAGGCGAGGTCCCAGAGAGCATCCTTCGGCGCGTTCCGGGCCGCCTGGAACTCGATCCGATTTCCGGAGCCGACGAGCGCCGTGCCGGAGGGAAAGCTTCCCGCCTCGATCTCGGCCTCCAGGAAATCGCCGAGCGGATCGCTCACCGGCGAGGTGCCGGAACGCCCGCCTCGGCGAGCTGGCGGCGATAGCGGGAAACGAGCGCGTCGTTCGCCGTTTCCGACGGATCGCCGGGCTTCCGTCCTTCCCTCTCGCGCTCGACCGCGCGTCTTTCCAGGTCCGCCGCCTGGCGCGCCAGCGACTCGCGGGTCGGCGCGTCCGTCGACGCGGAGGCCGCCTCGCGCAGCGCGGCGGCGGCTTTGCGATCGATCTCGACCTCCCGGCGAATCGCCGCGCGCTCGTCCAGGCGCATCCGGGCCTCGAGAACTTTCTGGCGCACCCACAGAGATTCTTCGGTCCCCCGGCCCCCTTCGAAGGAGGACACGTCGTCGTCCGGCCTCCCGGGCTCCGAACGCGGACGGGCACGGGCGTCGGCCCGGACCGCGGCGACGTATTCCTGCACCTGGTGCTCCGTGAGCCTCCCGTCGGCCGCCGGGTGGTACGGGCGGCCGATCGCCGGCGCGGCAGGCGCGCGGGAAACGGGCGCGTCTCCCCCGCAACCCGCCGCGAGGACGGCCGGAACGAGCCAGAGCGGGAGCGCGCGCATTTCACTCCAACTTAACGGACGAACGTCCGCACGACAAGTCGGCTTTACCCTCGCCGCCGCTTCCGATACACTTCCCGTTCAGCGACGGCAAGGACTCAATGATCGAAAAACTGGGCAAGTACGAGATCGTCGAGAAGATCGGCGTCGGCGGCTTCGGAACCGTCTATCGGGGACGCGACCCGTTCATCAAAAGAACCGTCGCGGTGAAGACCTGCCAGTCCGAGGACGAGGAGATCAAGAAGCGGTTCTTCCGCGAGGCGGAGCTTTCGGGCAACCTTCACCACCGGAACATCACCACGATCTACGACTTCGGCGTCCAGGACGGAATCCCCTACATCGTCCAGGAGTACCTGACCGGCGAAGATCTGGACAAAATGATCAAGCGGGGAGACGTGATCCCGCTCGCGCGCAAGCTCGAGATCCTGATGGACGTCTGCGAGGGGCTCGGGTACGCGCATGCGGCCGGGATCATCCACCGCGACATCAAGCCCTCGAACATCCGGATCCTCCAGGACGGCGCCGTCAAGATCATGGACTTCGGGATCGCGAAGTCCTTCCAGTCGGAATCGACGCTGACCCAGACCGGGATCACGCTCGGCACGGCCGCGTATCTGGCGCCCGAGCAGATCCGCGGCGAGGCCGTCGATCCGCGGACCGACATCTTCTCGCTCGGCGTCCTCGCGTACGAGCTGCTGACCGGCCAGAAGCCGTTTCGCGGCGAGCACATCTCGACCGTTCTCTTCAAGATCCTGAACGAGAAGCCGGATCCGGTGAGCCGGCAGGTTCCGGAGATACCCGCCTCCGTCGATCGCGCCGTCGAGAAGGCGATCGAAAAATCTCCGCCGAACCGGTACGAGTCCGTCGCCGAGTTCAAGCGCGATCTCGCCGCCATCGTCAAGCAGATTCCGATCGGCGACGTGACCGGCGCGACGGCGATCCGCCCGGCCCTCGTCGACAATCCGGTCGTCCGTCCCTTCCCGTCGGCGGAGTCCGCCGGAGCGGGGATCACCCCGCCTTCCGGCGCCCTCGCGCGCTCGCCGGTACCGCCGGACGCCACCCCGAGCGGCGCCCGGCGCAACGTGTCCCTCGAGCTGATGGACTTCCGCGACCCGAACGCCGTCGAGGAGCCCGCTCCCGTCCCCGCGGCCGCCGGCACCGCCCCGGTCGCGGTCGCGCCGGCTCCGGGCGGCACCTCCCACGGCATGATCTTCGGGATCGTCGTCGCGGTCCTCGCCATCGGCGGAGGGGCGTACTGGTATTTCGCGATTCGCCCGCTGGCGGCTCCTCCGCCGGCCGTGTCCCGGCCGCCGGCGCCGACCGCTCCCGCCTCTCCGGCCATCCCGCCGCCCGCGGCTCAGAAGAAAGAGGCGAAACCGGAGGCCGCGACCGAGAACAAAGCGGAATCGAAGCCGGAAGCTCCGCCGCAGAAGGCGGAGAAGAAGAAAGAAGAGCCGCCGCCGAAGGCGGAGCCGGCGGCTCCCCGCAAGATTCCGGTCTCGTTCTCGACCACTCCCTCGGCGACGCTCTACCTCGACGGGAAGGAAGTCGGAGAGACGGTCCCTCGCAAGACGCTGAAGCTCGACGAAGGCAAGCACACGCTGCGGTTCGAGCTGGAAGACGGCACGACGTTCGAACAGGCGTTCGAGGTCGGACGCGGCGGGCAGGACAGCTTCTTCCACCAGTTCCCGATCGGGTCGATCCTCGTCACCGCCGGACCGGAGTGGAAGGGCGCGAAGGTCCTCGTCGACTCGAAACTGCGCGGCCGGATCCCCCTGTCGGGCGTGCTGATGGCTTCGCCCGGCGCGCACGAGATCGCCGTGATCGCCGACGGGATCCCCCCCGTCCTGAAGACGATCAAGGTCGAGGCGAATCATCGGGAAGAGGTCCACATCGCCGCGCCGGAGAAGACCCCTTGAGGAAGCTCTCCGCTCTCGCCCTGCTCCTCCTGGTCTCCGCCGCCGCGTTCGCCGCGGACACGGACAAGATCGTGGCCGACGCCCGACGGGCGTTCGAGGCGGGGAAGTTCAAGGAAGCCGCCGCGAAGTACCTGCAGGCCGCCGCCACTCCCGACCTCACCGCGGATCAGGTCTCCGATTTCTCGCTGCAGGCGGCATGGGCTTCGTACATCGGCGGCGACGCTCCCGCGTCGCGCGACGCCCTGAAGAAGGCGTTCGCCGCCCGTCCCGACATGGAAGTCCTCCCGGAGTTCTACAGCCAGGACTTCGCCAATCTCGCCGGAGCCGTCAAATCACAGACCGCGCCCGCGCCGAAGGCCGACCTCGAGGAGCTGAAACGGAGCGCGCGCGAACGGCTCGCGGGAGGCCTCGCGCAGGACGTCGTCTACGATCTGAAGAGGGTCGGCGAGACGAACGATCCCGAGATCCACCGGCTGCTGGCCGAGGCCTACGACAAGCTCGGAAAGAGCGCCGAGGCGGACGCCGAACGCAAGCGCGCCGAAGGGGCGGCATCCGGGATCACCACGTCCTCGATCGGCGCCCTTCCGACGTCCGCGCCGCCGCCGCCCGCTCAGGCGGGGCCGTCGGACATCGCTCCCCTCCTGGCGTCCGCCGACGAGGCGCTCGGAAAGAAGGACTGGGCGGCCGCGGCGGCCCTGGCGAAGGACGCGCAGGAGAAGGACCCCCGGAGCGGCGCGGCCCACCGCGTCGGCGGAGACGCCGCGCTCGGCGCCGGCGACACGGCCACCGCGGAGCGGGAGTACATCGCCGCGGCGACTCTCGATCCGGCGGACGCGAAGGCGCAGATCGGCCAGGGAAGAGTCGCCGACATCAACCACCAGCCCAACACCGCCGCCGCGCACTACCGCAAGGCGCTCGAGCTCGATCCGAAGGCGCTCTCCGCCGCGCTCGCCCTCGGCGAATCGCTCAACGAAGCGGGAGACAAGTCCGCGGCGCGCCAGGCGTTCGGCCGCGCGACCGAGATCGCGCCGGGCGACGCGGCCGCCCGCGACCGTTTCGCCGTCTTCCTCGCCGCCGAAAACGAGCCCGCGGCCGCGATCGAACAGGGGATGGAGGCGGTCAAGGCGGCGCCGGACGTCGCCGCCTATCACGCCCATCTCGGCCGCGCCTACGCCGCGATGAAATCGGCCCCGGAAGCTGAGCGGGAGCTTCGCGAGGCCGTTCGCCTCGACGAGAAGGACGAAGCGTCGTGGGTGGCGCTCGGCGGGGTCCTGAAGGCCGCCGGAAAGAACGCCGACGCCGCCGACGCTTACGGCCACGCGCTCGCGCTCGCGCCCCGCGACGAGACGGCGATCCTCGGCCGAGCGACCGCGCTCGCCGACACCGGGCGATGGGAAGACGCCGAGCAGCTCCTCAAGAGCGCCGCCGCCGAGATGCCGGGCTCCGCCGCGATCGTGCACGATCTCGGCGTCGCCGAGTTCCGGCTGGGGAAGTGGGACGCGGCCGTCGAGGCGCTCCAGAAAGCCGCGGCCGCCGCGCCCGGGTCCGCCGAGACGAAGGCCGCGCTCGCGCGCGCCGTCGCGGTCCGGGACTTCCTGGCGGCCGCCCGGCCGATCGCGCCCGCCGCCCCCTGACCGACGATCCGGATTCACGGATGGACGGGACCGTCGCGGGACGCGACGAGCCGCGCCGGCTTCCGGTCACGCCGGACGAGGAGTTCCTCCACGGCGAGCCGCCCCTGTCGACGCTCTTTCCCGGCGCGCTCGGCGAATCACCGCTCGAAATCGAGTTCGGAACGGGAAAGGGGCGGTTCCTGATCGAATCGGGCCGGCTCCATCCGGGCCGCCGCTTCCTCGGCATCGAGCGAAGCCTCGCCTACTACCGGATCGCGCGCGATCGGATCGCGGGATCCGGTCTCGCCAACGTCCGGGTCCTCCGGGCCGACGCGGCCGAGGTGGCGGAGCGCCTCCCGCCGGGCGCCGTCTCCGCCTTCCACGCGTACTTCCTCGACCCCTGGCCCAAGAAGAAACAGCAGAAGCGGCGCCTCCTCGGCGAGCACTTCTTCGCGGCGGCCGCCATTCCGGCCCGCTCGGGCGGGCTCTTCCGCATCGTCACCGACCACGCCGATTACGGCGACGCGATCGCGCGGGCCATCGACCACGCGATCGCCGCGGGCACTCCGTGGCAGAGGGCCGCGTGGGATTCCGCGCCGCCCCCTCCCCCGACGCACTATGAGCTGAAGTATCGAGCGGCGGGGCGGAGCTTCCGCCGCTTCCTCCTGGTCAGAACCTAGCCGGGCTCGGACGCTTGACCCGCGACTCGCCGACCCGTGACTGCGGCTACGCCGCGGGTTCTTCCGCGAGGACTCTCTTCCAGAACTTGGCGAAGTAGTCCGCGGCCGACGCCACGGCGAAGAACACGACCGTGTAGAGCGCCACCTGGGACGTCGTGTAGAGGAATCCGTATCGGAAGCTCACGATCAGCAGCGAGATCGCCACGATCTGCGTGAACATCTTGAATTTTCCGAGCGGCGAGGCGGGAATCACGATGCCACGCGCCGCCGCGATCGACCGAAGGCCGGAAACGGCGAACTCCCGCCCCACGATGACGACGACCGTCCAGGCCGGCGCGACTCCGAGGTCGACGAGGGAGATGAAGGCCGCCGACGTCAGCAGCTTGTCCGCGATCGGATCGAGGAGCGTGCCGAGCCGCGTGACCTCCCGGCGGCGCCGCGCGAACCAGCCGTCGAAGAAATCGGTGATGGCCGCGATCCAGAAGATCGCGAGGCCGAGCACTTCGCGGAAGTCGAACTTCGTGAGGAGGACGACCACGAGGAACGGCACGAGGAAGATCCGGAGGAGCGTCAGCCAGTTCGGCAGGTTGAGCTTCAAGGCCGGAGGATTCTATCGCCGGAGACCGGCGGCCGCACTCGCCGCCATCGTTGGAGCGCGCGGGACCTCGTGAGACAATAGCGCGAAAGCGTGCGAGCCCTCTGTCCCCGACATCCCCACAAAGCGGCGCGCGGTCGGTGCGCAGAATGCCGGCACCCGTATTGCGCGCGGTGCGAGTTCCGAACCGATCACCGGTTCTTCTGCGGCCCCGCGTGCGCTCGAGAGCACCAGCGTCG
>DASTIQ010000118.1 GCA_035717485.1 Thermoanaerobaculia bacterium
TTCCTCTTCCTGTTCGCCCTGATCGACTTCCTGCTGCTCGCTTCCGAGAAGCTCCTGATCCGGAGCGCCGCCCAGAGCGCGCGGGCGCGCGGCCTGAATTTCCGGACCGTCGTCGTCGCCGGGACGGGATCGCGCGCGGTCGCGATGGCGCAGTTCCTCGAGGCTCACCCGCACTGGGGATTCCGCGTTCTCGGGTATCTCGACGACGGCGGGGGAGGCGCGATCGCCCGCGACGGCCGCTGGCAGAAGCTGGGAGCGCTCGGAGATCTCGAGGCGATCCTCGCGCGCGAGGTCGTGGACGAGGTGATCTTCGCGATCGAGCGCGGAAAGCTCGAGGACTTCGAAGAAGCGATGCTCTCCGCGGAGCGGCACGGCGTGCGCTCGCACGTGGCGCTCGACCTCTTCCCGCACGTCATCGCCCGGCCGGTGCTCGAGGAGCTCGACGGCGTTCCGCTCCTGACGTTCACGACCGTTCCCACGAACCCGGTGCTGCTCGCGGGCAAGCGCGCGATCGACCTCGTCCTCTCGGTCGCGCTCGTCGGGGTGACGCTGCCCGTGCAGCTCCTCGCGGCCGCCGCGATCAAGCTCACGTCGCGCGGCCCCGTGCTCTTCCGCCAGACCCGGTCCGGGCTGAACGGGCGGCCGTTCACTCTCCTGAAGTTCCGGACGATGATCGCCGGCGCGGAGGAACGTCTCTCCGAGGTCAGCCACCTGAACGAGATGTCCGGCCCCGTGTTCAAGAGCGCGCGGGATCCGCGCCTGACGCCCGCCGGAAAGGTGCTGCGCCGGTTCTCGATCGACGAGCTGCCCCAGCTCTGGAACGTCCTGAAGGGCGACATGAGCCTCGTCGGGCCGAGGCCGCCGCTTCCCGAGGAAGTCGCGCACTACGAGCCGTGGCAGCGGCGCCGCCTATCGATGAAGCCCGGTCTGACCTGCCTGTGGCAGATCTCGGGACGCAACGAGATACCGGACTTCGACCGGTGGATGGCGCTCGACCTCAAGTACATCGACACGTGGACGCCGTTCCTGGATCTGAAGATATTGATGCTGACGGTTCCGATCGTGCTGACGGGCCGCGGCGCCCGATAGCACGCGCGGCGATGCATCGAGCCGGACGAGCGCGTGCCGCCCGTGTCTCCCTGCGACGTACGCTCTGGGTACGCCTCCGGTCGCCGCGGGCGACCCGAATCCCGTCCCGCTCGCGCCTCGCCGCGCCTCGACGTCGTCTGAGCAGAAGTTCGTGAACCACTTCAAGACGACATTACTGAGCCCCCAGCCCTTTCGATGACGCTGAACCATCTCTCGGGATGGGCGATCGAGTGTGCGCGCATCGCGCGGACCGCTGCGCTGCGCGCCCTCTCGCCGTTTGATCGCTTCTGGAGAGCGCTGCGGCGACGGACCGCGCTCCCGCCGCTCTGGCTTCGCCGGCACGCCGGACCGGTGCGGGCGTTCGAGACGTCGGCCCGCGATTGCCGGCTTCAGCTCGATCGATGGGCCGTCGTCCCAGCGGCGGGCGGGATCGTCGACCTGGGATGCGGTCCGGGCGCGATGGCGCTGGAGCTTTCGAACGCGATGGGAAGGAATGCGCGCTATGTCGGGATCGACGTGCACGGGCCGTCGATCGCGTGGTGTCGGCGGAGATTCCGCGGAGACGACCGCTTTCGATTCGAGATCGCGCCCGTGAGCTCAGCGTTCGGCGCCGGGGATCTGCCGATCGGGCGATATCGATTGCCGGTCGATGACGGTGCGGCCGGGCTCGTTCTGGCGAAATCGCTCTTCACGCATCTCTCGGAAACGGAAGCCCGCCGGTATCTGTCCGAGATCGCGCGGACGCTCCGGCCTCGCGGCGCCGCCGTGGTCACCGCTTTTCTCTTCGCGGGCGTTCCTCCGGCGTTCCCCTTCGGAGACGAGCGTGTGCGGTGGCGTGTGCGCGCGCGGCCGGCGGCGGCGATCGCGTTCGCCAGACAGGTCTTCGAGGAGATGATCGCCGAGGCGGGCCTCGTCTGCGCGGACGCCTTCTTCGGCTTCTATCCGGGCGGCGGCTCGCGTTTCGCGGGCCAGGACGTGCTCCTGCTCAACCGCGCGCCCTTGTCGAAATAGAGAAAGGGCCGGCTTCGTGCCGGCCCTCGAGCGTCGATCGATTTATCGGTGTTCTACCGGTTCCCGTCCACGTTGACGTTTCCGCCGGCTTTTTCTTCCTCGTCGTTTTCCTTGTACATGTACTTGATCGAATGCTTGGGGATCAGGAGATTCGGTCCCTTCTCCCGGTTCACCTTCAGGCAGGACTTGTCGTACCACTCGATCCAGCCGTGGATCTCCTCGCCGTCGTTCAACAGGACGACCATGGGAGTCTTCGCTCCCATCTGTTTCAGGTAGTAATAGTTTTCCGCGTTCGTCTGTTCCGGAGGGGCCTGCTTTCGCTGGAACGAGCGCGTGGGGTAGCGGTCCTTCACCTCCGCGAGGGAAGGGCGGATCAGTTTTCGCGCGGTCGGCGCCGCGTCCTCGGCCGGAGGGGGGGCGGGAAACCCTTTACGGTCGGCCATTGAATCTCTCAGTGGGGGTCAAGGTGACCCTCCTCGAAGGGGAAACGTGTCGTCCTTGGGAAAAATTCTAACGAAGCGTATCGATCGAACGCAAGAGTTAATGAGAAACGAAGCGAACTCCGCCGTTCAGTTTTCGTACGCGAGGCAGCACATCAGCCGGCCGCACATCCCCGAGATCTTGGACGGGTTGAGCGAGAGGTTCTGGCTTTTCGCCATCTTGATGGTGACCGGGTGGAACGACTCGAGGAACGTCGAGCAGCAGAGCGTCTTCCCGCAGGGGCCGATCCCGCCCCGCATCTTCGTCTCGTCGCGGACGCCCACCTGCCGCATTTCGACGCGGAATCCGTAGGCCTGGACGAGCTCGCGGACGAGCTGCCGGTAATCGATGCGGTTCTCGGAAGTGTAGTAAACGGAGAGCTTTCGCCCGTCGAAGGAGAGCTGGGTCCGGATGAGCTTCATCGGGAGGGCGAGCGCTCCGGCGCGATCCTTGATGAAGTCGAAGATCTTCTTCTCCCGATCGATCTTGTTCCGGTGCGACTGCAGATCCGCCTCGTTGGCCGGCCGGATGAGGCGGCGGGCGGTCTTGACCTGGCAGCCCTTGGCGATCAACGGGTGGAGCGACGTCACCTGCGCATATTCGTAGGAGCCGTTCTCGGAAGACTCGACCACGATCCACTCGAGCTTTTCGAGCTTCTCCCCTTTGGTCTCGCAGAAGACGACCCGCCCGTCCTCGTTTTCGTTCAGCCGGATTCCGACGTAATTGCCGCCGGAGTTGTATTTGTTGCCGATCGAGCAACCGCTGCAACCGCTCATCGGAGAACCTTCATCTCGGCGCCGCAAGGGGCGCACGATTGAAAAAGGCGGCCGGGCCGCCGGGGTACTTCCTCTTCGGAGCCGCGTCGGCGGCCCTCGCGCTTACCGGGTTAAATATAGCACGCGGGAACAGTTAGCCGAATCAGGGGAGGGGGGCGAAGCGTCCCTCGGGCGGCCGGAAGTCAGCTGGTAAGCCTC
>DASTIQ010000119.1 GCA_035717485.1 Thermoanaerobaculia bacterium
CCCGGGAGTTCCTGGCCTGGGTCGCCGCCCGCGGAGCCGAGCGCGCGACTCTCTGGAATCCCGCGCCGCTCGTTCTCTGGAACTCGCACAAGTTCTACCTGCGCGATCTCGAACGCCGCGGCATTCCGATCGCTCCGACGCGCTTCCTCCCGGCCAGGTCCGCCGCGAAGCTGCAGGACGTCCTCGATGCGGAAGGCTGGAGCCGCGCCGTCGTGAAGCCCGCCGTTTCGGCGACCGCTCACCGGACGCTCGTCATCGGCCGCGAGCGCGCGGACGAATCCGACGGCGAGCTCCGCGCGCTCGTCGCCGACGGCGACGCCCTCGTCCAGAAGTACCTTCCCGAGATCGAGACGAAAGGGGAGTGGTCGTTCGTCTTCCTCGACGGCGCCTTCAGTCACGCGGTCCGGAAACGCCCGGCGCCCGGCGACTTCCGCGTCCAGACCGAATTCGGTGGAACCGTCGAACCGGGCCCGCCTCCCCCGTCACTCGTGCGCGAGGCGGCACGCGCGATCGACGCGATCGACTCCCCCTGGCTCTATGCGCGCGTGGACGGGGTGGAATCGGAGGGCGCGCTGCTCCTGATGGAGCTCGAGCTCATCGAGCCTTCCCTCTACCTGTCGGCGGCCGCCCATGCCGCGCGCCGGCTCGCCGCGGCGATCGCGCGGATCGCCGAACGGGAAGACGCGGAGCTCGCTCCCGCGGCCGCGGGCGGCGAGATCTGATGGCCGGGGGGCGCCGGCATCGCTACGCGGTCACCGTCGAATGGACCGGAAACCTCGGCGAGGGCACCTCGTCGTACCGGGCGTACTCCCGCGATCACGAGATCGGCGTGGAAGGAAAGCCGTCGATCGCCGGGTCGGCCGATCCCGTCTTCCGCGGAGACGCGTCGCGGCACAACCCCGAGGACTTCCTCGTGTCTGCGCTCTCCGCCTGCCACATGCTCTCCTACCTGCACCTCTGCGCCGTCTCGGGCGTCGTCGTCACGGCGTACGAAGACCGCGCGACGGGAGAGATGCGCGAAACCGACGACGGCGGAGGGCGCTTCACGGCCGCCGTGCTGCGTCCGCGCGTCACGATCTCGGCGGGCGACCCGGCGCTCGCGCGGGAGCTGCACGAAAAGGCCCACCATCTCTGCTTCGTCGCGAGCTCCGTCAATTTCCCGGTGACCTGCGACCCCGAAATCGAGGACGCGCGACCGGCGCTCCGGGAGAAGAAATGAACGACTTCGAAGGATCTCCCGGCGAAACCGAGCGGGTCCGGCGCCTCGCCGGGGAGGCGGCCGCTTCGAGAAGGGTCGCCGGCGACGGAGAGCCCGCGGGAGGCATGACGCCATGATCGTCATCCTGTTCCGCTCACGGCTCACCGACGCGGCGGGCGAAGACTACCGGGCGATGGACGAGGAGATCTTCGCGCTCGCCCGCCAGGCGGACGGGTTCGAGGCGGTGAAGAGCTTCCGCGCCGAGGACGGCGAGCGGCTGACGATCGTCTGGTGGCGGGACACGGAGTCGCTCGCCCGGTGGAGAAACGACCCGCGGCACCGCGCCGCGCAGGCGGCGGGGCGGGCCCGCTGGTACGAGTACTACGACATGGAAGTCGCCGAAGTCGTCCGCGAGAGCCACTTCCGCCGATCGGCGGCCGAGGCCGACTCGGCCGACACCGGCCCACCTCGAGAGGCATAACCTCCCGGCAGTGCCCGCGACCCCGCCGACGCGAAGCGCCGTCGGGGGGAAGAGGCCCGCGCGCCGCCGGGCGAGCAGACTCCGCGGCGGATTCCCCTACGGAACGGGGCAGACGCCGCGCGCCATCTGGAGGAGGAACCCCGCCACGACCGCGGCGACGGCGACCGCGAAGAGAATCGCCCTCGCCCCCGGAAAACGACGAACAGTCATCGCGACGATCTTAGCGCCGAGGATAGACTTCGCCGAGGAGAACCCGATGAAAGCTCGCGTGCTCGCCTGGGGGCTGGCTCTGCTCTCGTTCGCGTCCGGGGCCTCGGCCCGAACGCTCCACTGGCGGAGCCTCGACGTCCGCGCCCGCCTCGATGCCGACGGACTGCTGCACGTCTCGGAGCGCCAGAACATGGTCTTCGACGGGGAATGGAACGGCGGGGAGCGCAAGTTCCGGCTCGAACCGGGACAGAAGCTGACGTTCGCCGGAATGTCGCGAATCGATGCGCAGAGCGGCGCTTCGAAGCCGCTCGTCGGCGGCGACCTTTCGCAGACGGATCACTACGAGTTCGTCGACGAGAAGACGCTCCGCTGGAGGAGCCGGCTGCCGTCCGACCCGCCGTTCTCCGGCACCGAGATCGATTACGTCCTCGAGTACACGCTGTCGGGCGTTCTCGAGGAACGGGGCGGCGCGTATCGGCTCGCGCACGACTTCGCGTTCCCCGACCGGGACGGCGCGATCGACCGCTTCACGCTCGATTTCACCCTCGACCCCTCCTGGAAGCCGGAGGACGCCTTTCCCGGGCACTGGCAAGCGGGTCCCCTCATGCCGGGCCGCGGGTTCGTGGTCCGGGCGACGCTGCGCTCCTCGAGCGCTCCCGCCTCGGTTCGCCGCGTGCCTCCGCTCGCCGACCGGCGCCTCGCGGAGATCCTGATCGCCGCCGCGTTCCTGATCTTCGGGCTCCACTACTGGCTGCATGACCGCGCGCGGGGAAGGTTTCGGCCGCTTTCTCCCCTCTCCGAAGTCGACGCCCCGTGGCTCGCCGCGAACGTGTTCGATCTCCTCCCCGAGGAAGTCGGAACGGCGCTCGACGACGACGTGGGCTCGCCGGAAGTCGGCGCCGTGATCGCGCGGCTCGTCGCGGAGAAGAAGCTGAAGAGCGAGACGTCCCACGTGCTGGCGAAACCGACGCTCCGCCTCACCCGGGTCGCCCCGCTTTCCGCGTTTTCCGGCTACGAGCGAAAGCTCGTCGACGGACTGTTCTTCGGCGAGGAGAGCGTGACGCCGGAGGACGTGCGCGCGCACTACAAGTCGAGTGGATTCAATCCCGCGCAGCTCATCACCGCGGACCTGAAGGCGCGGCTCGCCGCGAAGGGCGCCTTCGCCGAGACGTACAAGCCCGCGCGCCCGTGGAGAAGCCTGCTCTTCTTCGCGATCGCCGTGGCGCTCGTTGTCGTCACCTGGCCGCATCACGTCGCGACGGATCCGCCGGCGCTCTTCGCGTTCCTGTTCGCGTCCGCGTTCTTCGCCGGGATCGGAATCACGCTCGCCAGCCGGTCGGCGGAATCATTTTCTCCTCTGAGCGTGCCGCTCACGTTCGCGCTGGTCCTGATTCTCGGCCCCTGGGTGATCGCCGGCATCGTGATGCCCGCCGGCTACTCCCCGACGCTCTTCGCGGCGTTCACCGCCATGACGGTGATGTACGTGAGCTCGGCGTTCCACATGGCGATGAGCCGCGACGGAGCGGCGCGGATGGACGCGCGACGCAAGATCGTCACGGCCCGCCGCTGGTTCGCGCTGCAGCTGAAGCAGCCGCACCCGGCCCTCGAGGATTCCTGGTTCCCCTACCTTCTCGCGCTCGGGCTCGGCTCCGGGGTCGACCGCTGGTCGAAGAGCTTCGCGGGCGCGGCCGCCCGGACGGGCGGCGGGTTCACGGGGGGTTCGTCGTCATCGACTTCGGAAGGCGGCTGGACGGGCGGAGGGGGAAGCTTCGGGGGAGCGGGGGCCTCCGGCAGCTGGGCCGCCGCGGTCGGAGGGTTCTCCGCGGGCGTCGCGGCGCCTTCGTCCTCGTCGGGCGGAGGGGGAAGCTCTTCGGGCGGAGGCGGCGGAGGCGGCTGGTAGCGACCCGGGCCGTCAGCGCGCGGCCGAAGCGCCGCGAACCTTCTCGAAGAGCAGCTTCGCCTCGTGGCCGACGAGCGAGCAGGTGTGCCCGTCCTTCAGGACGATGTGCGTGCCGGCGTCGTCGACCGCGATCTCCTCGATATCCGCGGCTTCGAATTCGAGCATGCCGTCGGGAGCCAGGAAACTGATGGAGTCGATCATCGGTTCACCTCCGGATCGTTTCGGTTCCCCGCGCCCGCGGGCGGGCGCGGGGCGGGCTTTCGGAGAGGAGGTTTGTCGCGACGGGAGACGGCCGAATTGGCGCTCCCGCGAACGAGGACGAGTCTGGCGGGGAGAACGCGGCGCTCCCGGAATCCTTTCACGGGCACCTCCCTGGGCTGCCGGACGCAAAGGAAAGGGCGGCCTTGAGGCCGCCCGAGAGACCGAAGGAGGCGAGGAGCGATCGCGCGGTCAGGATGGCCGGCGGGGCCTCCCCGCCCCGCGCGCGCGATCCCGCCGGTCGGGCTCTAGCTGCATCCGCTC